>CAZIIB010000041.1:1144-12476 GCA_964539125.1 uncultured Thermoanaerobaculia bacterium
CGACCGGCTCGAGGTGACCGCCTACTTCACCGGCGACGAGGAGGATCCGGGCCTGCCGCTCTCGGAGAGCCGCAAGGGGCTCGTGGCGGCGGCCCGGGCGGCGGACGTGGCCCTCGGGTTCGAGGCCGGATGCTGCCGCGAGGGGACCGACAAGGCGGTCGTCGCGCGGCGGAGCTCGATTCCGTGGCGCCTGGAGGTCACCGGCCGGCGCGCCCACTCGTCCGGGATCTTCTCCGCGGAGGTCGGGGCGGGTGCCGCCTTCGAGCTGGCGCGCATCCTGGACGGCTTCTACCGCCAGCTCACCGGCGAGGAGGCGCTCACCTTCAACGCCGGCGTCGTCCTGGCGGGCACGGAGGTCGACTACGACCCCGAGGCCCACCGGGGGAGCGCCTTCGGAAAGACCAACGTGGTGCCGCAGAGCGCGGTCGCCCACGGCGGTCTGCGGGCGCTCACCCCCGAGCAGCTCGCGGGCGCCGAGTCCCGGATGCGAGAGATCGCCGGCCACCACCTGCCGAAGACGGGGGCCACCCTGACCTTCGCGGAGGGCTATCCCCCCATGCCCCCCACCGAGGGCAACCGGAGCCTGCTCGCCCTCTACGACCAGGTGAGCCGGGACCTCGGGCTCGGGCCGGTCGAGGCCTTTCCGCCGGCCGAGCGCGGGGCGGCCGACGTGTCGTTCGCGGCGCCCTACGCCGAGTGCCTCGGTGGTCTGGGGCCCGAGGGGAGGGGCTCGCACACCCCGCAGGAGCGGGTCGACCTGCCGACCATCCCCCGGGCCGCCCAGCGGGCCGCCCTCCTGCTCGAGCGCCTCGCGAGCCGGTCGGGCTCCCCGTCACGCCCCGCGCTCCCGTCCTCCGGCGCCGCTCAGCGCGGCGACGGCAGGTAGAGCTCTCCGGAGCGGTAGGTCTCGGCGAAACGGGGGTTGACGGAGGCGACCTCGGCGACCAGGCGCTCGGCCTCCTGGTCCCGACCCTGGCGCCGTAGCGCCTCGGCCAAGACCAGGCGGTCGTAGAGCTTGAAGCGCCCGATGCTCAGATCTCGGTAGAGCAACCCCTCGTCCGCCCGGCGCAGCGCGGCCGCCGCCTTCTCCGGCTCGCCCTCGGCCAGGTGCCGGAGGCCCTCCAGGAGCAGCAGGTCGCGCGGAGGCACGCCCTTGGAGCCCTTGGCGCCGGCCGCCTGGACCTGGGCCTCGACCGTCGCCTCGATGGTCCGGGCGAGCTCCAGGTTCCCGGTCATGAGGGCGGCCAGGTGGGGCAGCCAGGGCGAGGGCGACGTCTCCGTGTGGCACGGACCGCCCCAGCGCTCGGCGAGCTGTGGCCAGTCCTGCTTCAGGTACATCGAGAGCTCGTCGATCTCGCAGCCGAGTTTGCTGACCGAGCGGCAGGCCTCCTGTCTCTCGGCGCGCTCGAGGTAGGGCCGGGCGGCTTCCGGCTCGCCCTGGTCGAGCTCGAGCACGATCAGGTGCTCGTAGGAAGCGCAAAAGTCCGGCCGCACCTGGAGCGCCGCCTCGAGCTCGGCCTGAGCCTCGTCGTAGCGTCCGGTGAGGACGAACAGCTCGCCCAGGGAGTCGTGGGGGTTGGCCTGATCCGGCGCGGCGTAGCGGTAGGTCCGGAAGCGGTCTTCCGCCTTGGCGAACTGGCCGTAGGACATGGCCAGGTAGCCCAGCCGGTTCTGCGCCACCAACCAGTTCGGGTTGAGCTGGAGGAGGTGCTCGTAGCAGGCCTCGACCTCCTGAGAGCTCTCGCCGGACCAGAGGGTCTCGCACTTCTGGCTGAGGGCGTACGGGTCCTCGGGGTGCTCCTTCAGGTAGGCGGCGAGGATCGCCTTCCACTCCTCGTCGCGACCGTGCAACCTGGCCAGGAAGTAGCGCACCAGGAAGGACTCGCGAGCGGTCAGGGTGTCCGGGTCCACCGCCTCGAGGGACTCGAGGAGCTCCTTCCGCCGCTCCGAGCCCCAGGGAGCGTTGAGGGCGACCATGAGCCGGGCCATGGCGCAGTCGGGGGAGATCTCCAGGGCCCGCTCGAAGTGGGCCACCGCCTCCTGGTGGTAGTACTTGCGGTCGGCCTCGAGCCCGGCGTCGATCTCCCGCCGCGCGTCCTCGGAGTCGCAGCTCCAGGCCGGGCCGCGCCCGCGGTAGTCGAGGTAGGCCCACAGGCCCGCGGCGAGCGCGGCGAGCCCCAGCAGAACGAGCAAACTCCGGAAGATCCCGCGCATCATGCCACCTCCGGCCGGCGGCTCACGGCCACCAGCGTGACGTCGTCGTACGGCTCGGCGCCTCCGGTGAAACCCTCGAGCGCCTCGAGGACGGTCTCGATCGCGCCCTGCGGATCGGCGGGCGCACCCTCGAGGGCCGCCGCCAGCCGCTCCGCGCCGAAGAACTCACCGCCGGGCGAGCAGGCCTCGATCACCCCGTCGGAGAACCCCAGGACCACCTCGCCCTCCTCGACCTCGACCGCGAGGGCCCGGTGCGGCTCGTCCACCATGGCGCCCAGGGGGAGGCGGTGAGCGCCCAGCGGCAGCTCGTCCACACGCCCGTCGCACCGCCGCCGGAGGAGCCCCGGTTGTCCGACCAGCACGTAGGTCAGGGTGGGGTCCGAGGAGTGGGCGGCCAGGTAGCCGAGCGCCACGAAGCTGTGGCGGCGGAGCTGGTACAGGCGGCGGTTGGCCAGCTCCAGGAGCCGCTCGGGCTCGCGCTGGGTCATGGCGATCGAATGGAGCACTTCCTGGGCGGCCATCATCATCAGCGCCGCGGGCACCGACTTGCCGGCCACGTCGGCGTAGATCAGGGCCTTGTCGCCGTTCTCGCCCGCCGGCAGCTCGGAGAAGAAGTCTCCGCCCACGTGGCGCGCCGGCCGGCAGACCGCGGCCACCTGCCAGCCCGGAGCGAACTCCAGGTGGTCGGGCAGGACGCTCGCCTGGATCTCCGCGGCGATCTCGAGCTCGCGCTCGAGCTCCGCCTGGCGGGTCCGCTCGTCGAGCAGGCGGCTCGTTTCGAGGGCGATCGCCGCCTGGGCGAGGACGCCGCGGAGAAGGTCGAGCTCGCCCGCGTCCCAGGCGAGCTGCGAGCCCTTTCCGGAGAGCAGGAGCACACCGAGCCGCCGCCGCGGCGAGGCGAGCTCGCCGATCACCTCGACGCCCTGTTCCCCGAGGTTCGCCAACAGGGCCGCCAGCTCGGGGTCGGCCGGGCTCAGGTCGCCGGTGGCCGCGACCGAGCTCTCCGCCTGGAGGAGATCGTGGATCGCCCGCCGCCGGGGCAGGACGTCGGGAAGCTTCCCGGGCCCCGCCACCCGCACCAGCGCTTCGCCCTGGGGCTCGTAGAGGGCGGCGAAGTGGAGACCGAGGCGGTGCGGCAGAGTGTTGACCAGGTCGCGCACCAGCTCGGCGGGCTCGACCTGGGCGCGGAACGCCTCGCCCATCTCGACCAGGGTGTCGCGCAGCCGCGCCTGGTCGCCCAGGAAGAAGCGATCGACCGGCCCCTGGAGACGCCGGCGCAGGGGCTCGAGGCCCAGGACGATCGCCAGGGCGAAGGCGAGGGGGAAGGCCGGGTGCCGGGAGACGTCGGTGCCCTGGAAGCTCCAGTTGAAAGCGGCGATCCCGGCCGCGTAGACGGCGGTGATCACGGCGGTGGCGCCGGTGTAGACGAGGCTCTTGCGCAGGATCACCCGGATGTCGAGGAGCTGGAAGCGGAAGATGGCGTAGGCGAAGGTCAGGGGCACGAGGAGCAGCGGCGCGACCCCGTAGTAGAGGAACTGCTCGGTGTGGCGGAACGACGGAAAGGCGACCGTGAAGACGAGGAACGGCACCAGGCCGAAGAGGGTGGCGAAGGCGATGAGCGCCGCTCCGCGCCGCTCGTTGGGGCGGGCGAGGCGGCGGGCGTTGAACGCGAGCACCGAGAGCCCGAGGAGCATGTAGACGCCCAGGACCCACCAGTTGGTGCGCGGCGCGCCGCTGATCAAGAAGAGGTCGCGGCCGGTGACCCAGCAGATCGTCACCGTGGCGAGGTAGACGGCGACCGGCAGCAGGTAGAGGCCGACGAGCACCGCGGCGCCCAGGACGTGGCGCGCCGCCAGGCGGCGGAAGAGGCCGCGCTCGCCGCTCCACAAGGGGCGCGGAAAGATCAAGAAGAAGTGGAGGAAGGTGCCGGGCAGAAGCAACAGCGCGAGGGTGCCGACCCGCAGGACGAAGCCGTCGACCCCGGAGTACGACGCGGGCCGCAGACGGCAGACCAGGAAGAGCAGGAACAGGGTGCACAGCAGGAAGAAGACCTGGGCCGAGTGCTCTCGCGGCTTCTGGCGGAGCACCAGGAAGCCGACCAGGAAGAAGGCGAAGCCCAGGGAGCAGGCCACGAGATAGGCCACGCTCCCGACCCTCCGGGGCCCGAGCGCCACCCAGGCCTCGCGCCGCCCCGCCGGCGTCTCCACGAGATAGGGCACTCGCTCGCCGATCTCGTAGCGCCGCAGCAGCGAGGCGGCCTGGGTCGTGGTGCGCAGCAGCTCGCGGCCGATCCCCACGATCCGGTCGCCGCGGTGGATCCCCGCCGCGTCGGCTCCTGAGTCATCGAGCACCCCGGCGACGATGAGCTGGCCGGGCGCATCGGCCTCCAGCACCACCCCGTCGTACGGGTGAGGCAGATACATGTCGGCGATGGAGAGGGCGGCCAGGACAAAGGCCGCAACGCCGGCCGCCGCCACGAGGCGGAGGGAGAGCCGAGCGCCACGCATGCAAGGACTAGATACGTGCGGGGCGGGCAGGAGTTGCCGAACGAGACGGCGGGCCGGGCGCGGCGGCCCGGTCCGCCGTCAGGTGGAGCGTCTTGCGCCTACGGGCAGACGCAGGTGCAGTCGCACTCGCCGGCGCGGCAGGCGATCTGGCCCTTGCAGCCGGGGCCCTGGTCCTTGCAGGTCGAGCGGCAGGTGTCGATCTCCTGCTGGCTGCAGCAGTGCGGCGTGACCGCCTCGGTGAGGGGCGCGGACAGCCCCATGGCGGTGAGCGGTCCCGCGGTCGAGGCGCACGCGGTCGAGCCGGCGGCAGGGGCCGCGTGGGCCGCGGCCGGCGCCTGACTTGGAGCTGCGGCGGGTGCTGCGGCGAAGGCGGCCGGCACGCCGAGGACGAGGAAGAGAACGGCGACGAGGGCGATCGGGGAACGAACAGAGTCGATGTGACGCATGGTGTCCTCCAGGTTCAGGGAGTTGGAGCGGCCGCGGCGCGCGCCGCGAGCCTCTATTTGCGAAAGTGACGCCGGAGGCCGCGGCGGGGACAGCCGCGGTCCGGCACCGTCTCGCTACCCGACCACGCCCCCCCATCCGAGCCTGCCGCGGCCGAACAGCTCGGCCAGCCGATCGAAGACGAAGCCGCGCATCTGTAGCTCCTCGCCCAGGGCCGCGCCGATCCACACCACCGCCACCAGGTAGGCTGCGAGGCGCAGCGGGTGACCCAGGAGGGGCTGGAACCGGTCCGCCGCGCCGGCCGGCGTCTCGAGCCCCGGGGCCGTGGTGACCGGCTCGATGACCAGGGCCATGGCGGCGAAGATCGAGCCGATCGCGACGAGGGACCATCCGAGGGTCGAGCGCCAGGCCTGGAAGTCTGCCGGCCAGGTGAGCCCGAGGTCGCGCCAGGTGCCGCCGCGCCTGTGCATCAGCCAGGTGGCGACCAGCACTCCGCACCACATGGCGACCGATCCGGCCCCGAGGACACCGAGCCGGTCGGCGCCCCACGTGACGCAGAGCATCACTGCGAACACCGACAACAACTCCAGAGCGATCCTCACGTCAGGAGATCCTCTCGATCCTGGGTCTTTGCTGGGCCTCCGCCTGGCGGCGAGGGCGGCGACGCCTTGAATACGTCGCGGGGCCCGGTCGCTTACCGTCGTCGCCGAGCGCCGTCTCGCCACCTCTGCGTCCCGTTCCGGCGGTGAGGGAAATCCTTCGAGCTCTGCGTTTCCTCTCTTGCTGGAATCCAGGCGCTCGGGGTGTCCCGGGCGATGGACATCCCGGAGTGATGTTGGCGAGGAGGTGGACCATGGGAGTCGGACGACTCAACATCTGGATCAGCGAAGTGGCGGACGCCTGCGGCACGTGGACCGGCAGCGGGCGGGCGACCGTCTTCGATTGCGACGGCATCCTCAACTGGCCCTGCGGGCGCTTCCGGACCGAGGGGACCGACTGGCAGCCCGTGCCGCACGGGCTCTATCGCAACCTCCCCTACCGTTGCGGCCACCTGGAGGTCGAGCTGCCCCCGGGCTGCTACTGGACGACGGCGGGCTCCGTGACCCCGGGGTCCGGGTACATCCACCTCAACTACGCGACCCACGTGGGTATCGCCCAGGTGGGCTGCGGCGAGACGGCGTGCGTGAAGCTCTACAACCCGAGCATCCGCCTGTGCTGGAACTGGTTCCTGGTGGGGGCGAGGGCGCTGGCGGCCGGTGGACACCTGGACCGGGGGGCGGTGGAGCGGGTCGCCGAGGTGGTCGAGAACGAGCTCCTCCGCGACGTGCCCGCCGCGCGCGGTGAAGAGATCCTGGCGGAGGTCTACAAGGACTTCGTCGAGACCGCCGGCCAGGGGGAGGGCTGAGTACTCCGTCCCAGAGATCCGCTCGCATTCGGGCGCCGCCGCATCCGCCCCAGCGGCGTTGCGCTCCCTGCGACAGACCTTCGGGTAGGCCTCGGTCGCGTGCCTTGCCGGGGCGGCGCCTCCGCGCCCTCGGTAGGTGACCGTATTCCTGCGACGGAGTACCGAGGGCCGGGGTCGGCCAGACCTGAACGGTGGCTGGTACTTGGTGTGATGCTTAGCGGGCGGCGGAGGCACCGCCCCCCTCGCGGGCGCAGGCGATGGCCAGAGCTCGACAGACCCGGGCCATGGTGTCGGGATCGACGGTGCCCACGAAGGTCGTGAGCTCGCTCTGCCGGACGCGGCTGATCGGCCCCCGCCCAGGTTTCTCCACTCCGCTTCGCTCCGGTCGAAACGACAAGGGAGAAGGGAGAGCCGATCCCTGGGGGTCTGGAGGTCACGGGAGCGAACGGCCGGCCGACGCAGAGGTCGGCCGCTTCAGGCGGGTGTGCACTCCCGCGTGGGGTAGGCCGAGGCGCGATTCGCTCGAACACCCCTCCCGGCGAGCAAACCCGGAGGGTCGGGGGCTCCCGCCCGGCGACGTCTGAGCCCTGCCTGCGCAACGATCCTCGGGCAGGCGTGAGCGTCACGGGGCAGGGGGAAGCCGAGGTGCGCGCCTCGCCCCAACTCCCCCCAGCGAGCAAACCGGGAGGGTCGGGGGCTCTCCTCCGGGGGGCGTCGAGGACCGCGCTCGACGAGGCTTCGCGGAGTCCGAAGCGGCCGGGCGCGGTCCGAGCCGAGGCGCGGCTCCTGCGCCCCACTTTCCGACCAAGCCGCGCCGTTCCCCCGGGGAGAGCCCCCGACCCGGCCCGGGCTCTACTTGCTCGTCCCCTCCGGCACCACCCCGGGCACCTCCGCCAGCGTCTTCTCCCGGCTGTCGAAGCTGCCGAGCACCTCCTCCTGGCTCACACCCGCCGGCACCAGGATGTCGATGAGCGGCGGCTCGAAGGCTGGCCGGTCCCGGCCGCCGAACGCGTTGGCGGAGCGCCCCGGCAGCACCGGCAGGATCATCAGCGTGTCCGGGTCGCTCGGGGCGAGCCCCGCGCCCGCCGCGAGCCCGAAGCTCTGGCTCAGATTGGCGCCGGAGACCGCCACCACGTAGCTCCAGTCCGCCTTCGCCGGCCCGCCCAGGAAGCTGTCGGGCACGAAGAACGAGATCCGCTGCCCGCGGACCCGCACCAGCGTGGGGAAGAACACGCGCTCCTCCACGTCGATGGGAATCCGGTGGCGCATCTCGACCGCCTGCGCCAGCTCCAGGTCGGGCTCGTCGCGATCGAGCTCCTCTTCGAGCGACTTCACCAGCAGCCGCTTGAGCTCGCCCCGCGCCTCGTGGGGCCGGGGCGTCAGCACGATCGCCCGGTCCCACGCCGAGTCGGGGGCGATCCGGACCTTGCGGCCCGGCAGCGCCATCACCCCGCCCGAGCCCGGCACCCGGTCGGTGTCGACGTAGACGTCCAGGTTCAAGGTGTAGAAGCCGAAGCGGGCGATCGACGAGAGGCTCGTGCCCAGGTCGTCGATGGCCTCCCGGCCGGGCACCCGCACCGGCCGGGCGAAGGTCGCCTCGAACCAGGTGCCGCCGTCGCCGCGGCGGGCGGAGAAGGCGAGCAGATCCAGGTCCCCGCGGGCGTAGTCGCTCGACAGGGGGTAGCGGAGGTCGCCGTCGCCGTGGTCGTCGCCGCGCGGGTCGGTCAGGTGGAAGATGGTTCCCCCCCCGGCCCACGCGGCGGCGGGCAGGACGAGGAGGACGAAGAGAGCGAAGAGCGCGGCGCTCCGGCGGAATCTCGAGATGGGATCGGTCATGTCGTTCTCCAGGGGAGGCGGGAGCGCGCCGAGCCCGGCGCGCCCCCGCGACCGCCAGTATGGAATCAGAAGCGCACCTTCATGAACGCCTTCAGGCGCTGCTGGTCGAAGTCGCGCTTCTCGAGGCTGTTCCAACCGCCGAAGCGGCCGGTGAAGCCGAGCGAGCCCACGGGCACGTGGTGGTCCGCGGCGATCCCTTCGTTGGCCACCTGCGGCACGAAGCCGCCGCCGAAGTCGGGATCGAAGCTGCCGGTGTTGTACTCGTAGTCGAGCCCGAACTCGGCGCCTCCCAGGATGTAGCTGGCCATCAGGATGATCTTGTCCTTCGTGTGCTGGCCGGAGGCCATCTCATGGAGCTGGTAGGCCTGGAAGGCGGTGTTGCCGTCTTTCAGGTCCACGTCGTAGTGCTCCAACGCCACCGACGCGTGGAGCTGGTCGGTGAGCTGGTAGCCGGCCGATCCCCGGTAGAGCCAGTACTTGAGGTCCCGGTCGTCGTCCGAGATCGAGTCGAAGGGCTTCCATTGATAGCCGGTCACGCCGTCGACGGTGATCACCGGCGGGTTGCCGTAGATCTCGGCCGTGGAGTTGCCGGCGGAGTAGAAGCTCACGTTGTTCGAGCACGCCACGCCGCCGCCCGGGCAGTCGCCCGCCTGGTAGGGCAGGAAGCTCGCGTCGTTCAGGCGCTTGTCGGTCTCGTCGATGTACTTCACCTTGAACGACAGGTCGACCCCCTTGCCCACGTCCAGGAGGTAGTCGCCCTTGAAGACCGCGATCTGGGTCTCCTTGTCCTGGAACGGGGCGTAGGCCGACCGGAAGTTGTGGCCCACGCCGGTGTCGAGCTCGTGGGTCGGGTAGATGGTGTCCTGGATGCCGCGCGACGGATCGCCCCAGGCCTGCCAGTTGGTGTTGTAGTCGACGTAGGTGTACTCGGCGGCGAGGTTCAAGGCGCCCACCGAGAGGGTCGGCACCACCGTGAAGCCCTTCCACCCGATCACCGTCTCGGCGAGCGGCTCGTCGAAGTCGGTGAACTCGTTGTCCACGTTGATCGTGGCCACCTGCTGGGCGTTGCCCTGCCAGCCGCCGTAGCCGATCCGCGTCGGGTTGCCCGCGAACACCCCGAACGCGGCGTTCGCCGGACCCGGGAAGGCCCAGGCGCCGTCGTGGCCCTCGGTCAGCAGCACGTCGGACTCGCGCCGCGCCGCCATCATCGACACGTACTGGGCGCCGATGTCGAAGTACTCCAGGTTGAACGACAGGGTGCCGCCGAACGGGCTGAAGAGGTCCACGTCGACCTTCCAGGCCTCGTCGTCGAGCTTGCCCGCCGGCACCGGCGAGAACCCCGAGAGCCCGAAGGAGGCCGGGGCGCCCAGCGTCGGGTCGGAGTCGGCCGACGAGTGGTAGATCGCGCCCTTGATGTCGATCTTGGGGTTGGGATGAACACCCAGGCGCACGCCGGTGACGTCGTTCCGGAAGCGGGTCTTGAGGTCGCGTCCGTTGTCGAGGTTGAGGTCGGTCGAGTCGATCTCGATGTCGTTGACGTACTCGTAGACGCCGGCGATGTCGAAGGTCGGGCTCGCCCGGTAGGTGAGCTGCAGGCCGTAGGCCGCGTCCTGGCCGGTGTACTCACCGGTCTGGAAGTTCGGCCCGGCCCACAGGCGGGGCAGGGAGATCCGGACCCAGTCGTAGGAGAGCTTGCGGTCGGCGAAGGCTCCCTGGAAGAGCAAGCCCGAAGCGTTGTCCCGGTCGATGTAGCGGATCTTGCCGATGGAGAACGCGTCGAACATGCCGAAGTCGTTCGAGCCGATGGTCACGGCGTCGAGGTAGCGATAGCCCGGGGTCAAGCGCACGGTCAGCCCGCGGAACTTCACGTACTGGGCCGAGCGCGGATCGTACTCCCCGCAGTCGCCGCCGATGCAGTCGCCCTGCGGCGGGTTCTCGAGCGCCGGGTTGCGGCCGCCGAAGCCGCCGAAGTTGGTCCAGAAGTTCTGGTTGAAGCGGGCCTTGAGCCGGCCGCTGACCTCGATCCACTTGCTGGGTCTCGAGGCCACCAGGATCTCGAACTCGGTGCCCTGGCCGTTGTCGCCGTACCCCTCGCCGGGGACGGTGGTGAAGTTGTAGAGGCTCCCGTCGTAGCGCTCGGTGCCCCACAGCCACTTGGTGTAGTTGACGCCGGTGAGCGAGAGCTTCTGCTCTCCGCCCTGCGCGAAGGCCGGGCCGGCGAGCCCCGCGATGAGGGCCGCCGCCACCAGCAGGGTGCAGACGGTGCGGTTCATGATTCCCTCCTCTTGCGCCGCGCCCCGGACGGGCTACGGCTTGCGCACCATGGTGAGGACGGCGAGCTTCTTGGACGTGCCGTCCGGGTTGCACTCGTAGGCCAGCATCTGGTGCTGGGCCTCGACCTCCGAGGCCGCACCCGTGCCGTCACCGGCCAGGACGTCCATCACGTGGGGGTCGCAGTCGCCGTCGTTGCCCCCGCCGAAGCGGTGCTGGCCCTCGTACTCGTTGACTTTGCGGGTGAGCAGGTCGGTCGAGGCCGGGAAGCCCTCGTTCGACTGCATGACCACCTGGTAGCCCCACTTCGTCAGATCACCGCCGCCCAGGTCCGAGAGCGACACCGTGGCCGAGATGGTGCGGCCGGCGCCGCGCGTCCGGTTGGGGATCACGACCGAGGACTGCATGTCGGAGGCGACCTTCTGGCTCACCTCGTCGCGTACGCGCGACGACGGCTGGGGCGAGAGGATCACCACCCGATCCCAGGCGTCGGCGGGCGCGAAGTCCACGTTCAGGCCGGGCAGGCCCTTGGTGAAACCGCTCCCCTCCTGATGGTCCTTGTCGATGAAGATGAAGACCATCTGGACGGCGAAGCCAACCCCCATGCGCCACGGGTCCTGGAGGTTCGAGTTGACGGAGACGTCGAAGGTCACCT
>CAZIIB010000042.1:0-12432 GCA_964539125.1 uncultured Thermoanaerobaculia bacterium
ACGTCGGTGAACGTGCCGTCGCCGTTGTTGCGGAACGCCTTGATGCCGTCGCAGGGATCCCAGGTCGAGCTCATGAGGTCGAGGAGGCCGTCGCCGTCGAGGTCCTCCATGACCGCGCCGCCGCTCAGGTCCGAGACCTTCACCCCGAGGGCGTCGCTCACGTCGGGCCAGCGCCGCGACATGTCGGGCGCGGGAAGCGCGCCCTCCGGCACCCGGTAGCGCTCCGGCACCCCCGCCGGGTAGTCGCCGGAGATCATCCGCGAGATGTTCAGCAGCCAGCGGGCCTGGACGTTGTCGCCGAAGCGGGTGAGCAGCTCGAGGAACAGGTCGCCGGCCTTCCGCGCCTCCTCCGGCTGGCGGTGCACCGCCTCCGGTGCGATGGGCAGGATGCAGCTCGCCGGCGTGTGGGCCGCGATGCAGTTGCTCTCCTCGCCCAGGCGCAGGTGGGCGAGAGCCAGCAGCGAGAGGATGGTCGGCTCGAGGCGCGGCTCCGCGGCGCGCAGGGAGTCGTCCAGGTCGGCGCGCATCCCGTCCAGAACCTTCTCCGCCTCGGCGACCTCGCCCAACTGGAACTCGGCGAGTGCGTATCCACCTCGCAGGTGCAGGCTCTGGGCCTTGGAGAGGCCGGGCTGCCCGAGGATCGCGTGGAATCGCTCGGCGCGGCGCCGGCCGAAGAAGAGGTTGTCACCCTCCGTGAGGCGACGGCAGACCTGCTCGAGCTCCTCCCGGACCTCGGCGGTCGTCGGATACGGCGAGGGCGCGGCGGCGGCCGGAGGGCCGGGAAGAGTCGCCGGCGCGGAGGCCGCCGGCGCCGCGATCCAGGTCCCCGACAGGAGCAGCAGGAGGCTCCCGAGGGAGAGCCGGAACGCCGGGTGTCGGTCCATTCGATCGAGTATAGGCCCCCCGCCTCCAGGAGGCCGCCCGGCGGCTCGCGGACCGTGGGCCGGATCCTGATATATACTTGCGCAAGCGCCGGAGCAACCTCCCCGCCGGCCGCGGCGTTGTGGCTTGCACCGCCGAGAAGGACGGCGCCACGGAAGAACTACCGTCCCGAACGTGTTCTCAGTCTGCACAGACGTTTCGAAGACGATCTGACGACCACCCCTTACCCCTCTCGACCGTCCCATTCAGGAGCCGATGATGAGAAAGCTCTCGACCCTCGTGCTGTTCGCCCTCCTCATGCTGCCGCTCGCGGCCGTCGCCCAGAAGGACTCGGGCACCATGGCCAAGAACGACCAGGAAGCCCGCAAGGCGCGCATCCTCGCCAATCTGACCCTCAAGTTCCCGCCGCTGGCCCAGGCCCAGGTGGTGATGGGCGACATCACGCCGAGCGGTTTCCAGGGCCTCGACAGCGGTTCGTTCCAGATCAACGGTCAGACCCAGCACTTCCTGGTCACCTCCGACGACAAGCAGCTCTATCTGGTGGCGGGCGAGCCGATCGACGTCAGCCGGTCGAAGGCCGAGATCGACGCCGAGCAGGCCAAGATGGCCGCGGCGCGGGAAGAGCAGCTCGCCCAGGCCATCGAGGGCATGCCGGTCCGCGGCAAGGCCGATGCCCCGGTGACCATCGTCGAGTTCTCCGACTTCGAGTGCCCGTACTGCGAGCGCGGCTTCAAGACCGTCGAGCAGATCCTCCAGAAGTACCCGGACGACGTGAAGTTCATCTTCAAGCACTTCCCCCTGGTGCAGATCCATCCCTGGGCGAAGTCCGCGGCGATCGCCGCCATCTGCGCCACCGAGCAGGATCCAAAGGCGTTCTGGACGCTCCACGACAGCTTCTTCGAGAACCAGAAGCAGATCAACCCGGGCAACGTGATGGACAAGGCGAAGGGCTTCCTCGCCGACACCGGGATCGACCTGGACGCCTGGTCGACCTGCGCCAACGACACCAGCTCCGACGCCCACAAGGCCGCCGAGGCGAAGGTCAGCCAGTCGATCGAGACCGGCAAGAGCCTGGGCGTCCAGGGGACCCCGGGATTCTTCGTCAACGGCAAGTTCCTCAACGGCGCCCAGCCGCTCGCGGCGTTCGAGCCGCTGATCCAGCAGGCCAAGGCCGCCGCCGGTGACAAGAGCATGGACTCCGGCAAGTCCACGGACTCCGGCCAGGGCTCGAAGTAGGGCTGGCGCCGGCTGCTCCGCCCGCCGACGCGGACGGAACCTGACGAATCCCCGCCGCCGGGCGCTCCCCGGGGCGGGGATTCGCCGTTTCTGGACCCTGTTCCCGGACCGGCCTCCGGTTTGGACGGCTGGCGCCCCGGCGCCGTAAGCTCGTTCAAAACGGACGGGAGACCCACCCGATGAGCGACCTGCGCCAGACGCTGCGCCGCCTGCTCGGGCGGCCGGGCTGGACGGCCACGATCGTCCTCACCCTGGCCCTCGGGATCGGCGCCGACACCACCCTCTTCACCTACCTCTGCTCGGCCCTCTGGCCGAGTCTCGACGCGCCCCGGGCCGAGCGCGTGGTCGACCTGTTCAGCGGCACCGCTGAAGACCCGGACGAGCCGCCCTCCTACCCCGACTGGCGCGACTACCGCGAGCGCTCCGAGGTCTTCGAGCGCCTGGCGGCCTCGCGCCTGTTCGCCGCCTCGGTGGTCGACCGCGGCGCGAGCGCGTTCGCCTGGGGCACCCTGGTCACCGGCGACTACTTCCCGCTGTTCGACAAGCCACCGCTCCTGGGCCGCTGGCTCGGGCCGCAGGACGACCGACCGGGCGCGCCGCGCGTGATGGTCCTCGGAGAGCCCTTCTGGCGGCGCTGCTTCGGAGCCGATCCGGGCGTCGTCGGTCGCACGGTGTCCCTCGATGGGCGCCACGCCTACACCGTGGTGGGTGTCATGCCGCCGGGCTTCCAGGCCGACGGCTTCCCCTTCTCCATCTACCTGCCCATGGCCCGCTGGCGCGACGTCGTCACGGGGCTCGACCGGCGCGATGGCGGCCGGGTCGCCGCCCTCGGCCGGCTGCGCGCCGGGGTCTCGCGAGAGGCCGCCGAGCAGGCGGTCCGCGCGGTCGCCCGCGGCCTCGACGAGAGCGCCCCGATCGGGTCGCCCCGGCGCGTCTCGTTGCTCTCCGCGACCTCTCTCGAGGCGCGGGTCGGCGAGGGCACGGTCGACCCGCTGGTCCGGCGCGCCGAGATTCTGACCGGGGTGGTCGGCCTGCTCCTGCTGCTCGCCGCGGCCAACGTCGCCAACCTGCTGCTCGCCCGCGTGCTCGCCCGCCGCCGCGAGCTCGGCGTGCGCGCGGCCCTCGGAGCGAGCCGCTGGCGGCTGGTGCGCGAGACCGTCCTCGAGAGCCTGCTGCTCGCCCTGGCGGGAGGCGCGGCCGGCGCCGGGCTCGCCTGGCTGGGCGCCCGGTGGCTCGAGCCGTTCCTCCACGAGTCGAGCCCGGTCGGGTTCGGAAGCTGGGGCGAGGGGGCGACGATCCTGGCGTTCGACGGACGCATGCTCGCCTTCGCCCTGGTCCTCGCGGTGGCGACGGCGGTGCTGGTGTCGCTGGCGCCGGTCTTCGTGCTGCTGCGCGGCGGGCCGCTCGAGGCGCTCCGCGAGGTGGCGGACGGGCGAAGCCGGGGCAGCCGCTCCCGGCGGCTTCTGGTGGTCGCCCAGGTCGCCCTCGCCCTCGTCCTCCTGGTCGTCGCCGGCCTGCTGGTGCACTCGCTCGCGAGCATCGACCGGGTCGACCCGGGTTTCGACACGCGCGGCCTGTTCCTCGCTTCCCTCTACCTGCCGGAGGACGAGCCGGGAGCGAGCCCGGCCGGCGCGGCCGGGTCTCCGCGCCAGGTCGAGCGCTTCGCCGAGATCGCCCGGCGCCTGGCGGCCCTGCCCGAGGTGCGCTCGGCCGGCATGGTCGCCCGGCCGCCGCTCTTCGGAGGCTCCTATCCGGACCGGCTCACCCTCGACGGAGACGCCGAGCCCTTCCCGACGAACGGCGACATGGTCGGCCCCGGCTACTTCGAGACCCTGGGCCTCGCCATCCTCCGGGGCCGCGGCTTCACCACCGCCGACGGCGCCGGCGCACCCGGCGTGGCGGTGGTCAACCAGACCTTCGTCCGCCACCACCTGGAAGGCCCCCTGGGCGGCGGAGACCCGATCGGCCACCGCGTGACCCTGGGCGGCGACGCCTCGCCCCGCGACCGGGGGCGGAGCTTCGAGATCGTGGGGGTGGTCGCCGACAGCCGCTACAGCTCGCTGATGGACCCGCCGGGCTCGATGGTCTACTACCCGGCGGCCCAGCGCCCGAGAAAGCGCATGACCTTCGTCCTGCGCTCCCGCACCGCCGCTGCGGAGGCCGGCCTGGGCGAGACGGTCCGCCGGGTCCTCCACCGCGAGCACCCGGAGGTCTCCGTCGTCGAGCTGGTCCCCTTCGCGGCCCAGATCCGCCGCTCGCTCTTCGAGCAGCGCCTCCAGGTGCGGCTCGCCACGGCGGTCGGCCTCCTCGGCCTGCTCCTGGCGTCTGTGGGCCTGGCGGCGGTGGTCGCGTACTCGGTGCGCCGGCGGCGTCGGGAGATCGCCGTCCGCATGGCCCTCGGCGCCCGCCTCGGCGACGCGGTCGGCCTGGTGCTCGGCGAGTCGGCGAGGCTCCTCGCCGCCGGCCTCGCCCTCGGACTGGCCGGAGCCCTGGCCCTCGGGCGCCTGCTCCAGAGCCTGCTCTTCGGCGTCGCGCCCTGGGACCCCCTCACCCTGACCGCCGGTGCCGCCGTGCTGGCGGCGACGGCCCTCGCCGCGAGCTGGCTGCCGGCCCGGCGGGCGGCGCGCGTCGACCCGGTGAGCGTATTGAAGGAAGAGTGAGCGACTGAGCGAGCCAGGGGCTGCCGGGGTCGCTCGCTCAGCCGCGCCGCAACCAGCCCAACGTCTCCCTCATGTGGGCGATTTCAAAGAGGGCCAGCATCCGATTCGAGAGGCTCGGTACTTCCGACTCGAGGAGGGCGACCTTGAGCTGGAGCTCCTGTTCGGGAACGGAGGTGGAGGCGTGCCGCCATCATCGCGGCACCGGCCTTGAGTGAGGAGGGAGAGGGAGAAGTTGTGGACTCTAGAGCGGCGATCCGCCCGGCGAGGTTCCCATGATCGAGAGTATTTCGGCCAGCCGTTTCAAGAGCTTCCGGGAAGCAACTCTGGAGCTGGCGCCCTTGACGCTGCTGATAGGGGCCAACGCCTCCGGGAAGAGCAACTTCCTGGAGGCGGTTCGGCTGTTGACCTGGCTTGCCCGGGGTCGCCGCCTGGACGACATCTTGAGCGCTGTCCAGGAAGAGGACCAGCAGGTCCGAGGCACGGTCGAGAAGCTGCCCCACCCCGGGAGGGATACCTTCCGACTCGGCTGCCGGGTAAACGATGGCGAACCGTGGAACGAGCTTGAGGTGACCCTCCGGGTGACCACCGAAGGGCTCCGCATCGTTGGGGAGGAGGTGACCTCCCCGCAAGAGCGGGTGCCGCTTTACCAGGTGACGGCACCCGCCGATCCGTACACCCACGAGATCCAGGTCCAGTACAACAACTTCGCCCGCGGCGGTATCAAACCCCGGGTGGCTTGTACCGATCAACAGGCGATCTTCACACAGCTCGACACCCCCGCCCGCTTCAGCACTCCCAAGGCCCAGAGGACGATCCCGATGGTGGTCGGCCGCTACCGTGACTTGCTGGCGAACGTACTGTTCCTGGATCCGAGCCCGCGTCGAATGCGCCAGTACAGCTTCACGTCGGACCGTCGCCTCAAGGCCGATGGATCGAACCTCTCCAGCGTCCTGTACGCTCTCGATGTTGCGGGGCAGCGCGAGGCGATTCTTGACTTCATCCGGGCGCTGCCCGAGCAGGACATCCGGGACCTTTCGTTCCTCAAGACCCCCCGCAACGAAGTAATGCTGCAGCTCGAGGAGTCGTTCGGGGGCGGCCACCGATCGTGGGAGGCACCGCTTCTGTCGGACGGCACCCTGCGGGTGTTGGCGGTGGCAGCGGCCATTCTTTCCGCCCCCCCCGGGTCGCTGGTCGTAGTGGAAGAGATTGACAACGGGGTCCATCCCAGCCGCGCCGGGTCATTGTTGGAGAACATCCTCTCGTGGGCTCGCAGGCGGGACCTTCGCGTCCTCCTCACGGCCCACAACCCAGCGCTCCTCGACTCCCTACCCAAAGAATCCGTGCCACACGTGGTGTTCTGCTACCGCGAGCCGGCGACCGGCGACAGCGCACTGGTCCGCTTACAGGACCTGGAGGCGTATCCGCAGCTCGTCGCTCAGGGAGGGGTCGGCCAGCTCATGACGCGGGGCATCCTGGAGCGTGTGGTGAAGGACCCCCGTACGCGCGAGCAGAAGCAGGAGCAGGCGCGGGAGTGGCTCGAGCGGCTGGAGAAGCAGGTCAGCACCGGATGACCGTTTGCATCCTCGACACCACGGTGTTCTGCAACATCCTGCGAGTGCCCGGGCGGGACCAGCACGGCGAGCCGGTGGAGGAGGACCTGAAGCGTTACCAGGAAGAGAACGTGGCCCTCCGCTGCCCCTGCCGGTCATCTTCGAGACCGGGAACCACATCGCCCACATCGAGGACGGCGGCCGCCGGCGGCGCTGGGCGCAGATCTTCGTAGAGCAGGTACGCGGAGCGTTCGAGGGCGAGGCGCCGTGGATACCTACGCCCCGCACTCAGCACATCGAGATCGTGACTTGGCTGGAGGAGTTCCCGGAGGCCGCCATGCGGGGGCTGACCTTCGCCGATCTCTCCATCGTCAAGATCTTCGAGGAGCAGTGCGCCCTCAACCCCGGGCGACGGGTGTTCATCTGGTCCCTCGACAATCATCTTTCGGGCCATGACCGGCAACCGGGACGATGAGAGGAGACCCAGCGGGTCCTGTTCACGCCGCACCGCCACGAACAGCTCAACGGTGGCTTCACGAACGTCACCTTCGTAGCTTCATGGCCGAATCGACGTCGAAGAGACTGTGCGCGGGCTGTTGGAACGCGACGTAGAACTCGTCTAGGCGTCTGATCAGGCCGGAACCGTGACGAATGAGTCGAGTCTTCGGACACGGCAAGACCGGGAGGGGGTGTACCTCTCCCCCCGCGAGGGTTGAAGGGGATGGAGATGAGGCGGGCGATCCGATCAGGGCTCCAGGGTGCGGAGTCGCTCCGAGGTCACCTCGTTCACGTAGTCTCCCAGCTCCTCACGGCTCCACCACCGGCCGGTAGTGCGCAGCGTCCGGAGGTCGGTGAACGTGTAGTCGTAGAGCCGGGCCCGCAGGTAGCGCGGCGGAGCCTCGGGGAAGGGGTTCTCGGCGAGGAGGCCGAGGACCGGCGGCGAGCCCTCGGCGAGGCGTGAGAGGAACGCCACGAACCAGGGCGCCCGGGCGGGACTTCCGCCCAGGGCCGCGAACCACATCTGCCAGTCGAGGCGCGGCATGTAGGGCTCGCAGAAGCGGGGACGCCGGTCGATGGGCCCCGGCTTCCAGCGGAAGCGGTACGGCTTCCAGGTGGCGCCGTCGTCGCTCCCCTCGACCACGATCTCGGGCCGCTCGGTGGTCATCACCGCGAACAGGCCGTATCCGTTGACCGAGCGCAGCGGGGCGATCGCCCGGCGCAGGGCGTAGAGCGGCTGGGGCCAGGGGCTCGGCAGACCGGTGGCGCCGGTGACCTCGACCAGGGAGACCAGGAGGACCCCGGCGGCGAACGGCGCCGCCAGCCAGCGCCCCCAGGCGCGGCGGCTCCGAGCGCCCTCCACCGGGAGGGTCGGCGCCGGCGCGGCCCCGGCGGGCGTGCCCAACCAGCGACCGAGGCGGCCGAGCCGCCGCCCCAGGCCGGACCCCACCCGAGTTAAGGCGTCATCGTCCAGGAGGAGAAGGCAGAGGCCGATGGTCAGGAGGTTGAAGAAGCCGTAGTTGCCGGTGGCGGCGATGAGGAGCTGGAGGCCGACCAGGGGGACGAAGGCGATCCGCCGCGTGCGCCGGGTGCCGAGGATGAGCCAGGGCACCACCAGCTCGATGGCGAACATCACCACCACCGAGAGCACCTGGAACCAGCCCGGGAGCTGGTGGGCGAACCAGCCGATCCAGGTGGGCAGGGGCTGGGTCTCGTAGTGGAACTTCAGGGCGTCGAGGCTCCGCCAGGTCGGGTCGCCGGAGGCCAGCTTGACCGCCCCGGAGCTGAACATCAGGCGGAAGAGGAGCCACCAGAAGAGGAGCAGCGCCAGGGGCCGCGGAGGCTTCGCCCGGGCTCGCGGGGTGCGCCAAGTCCGCCAGGAGGGCCGCGGCAGGAAGACCGCCAGGGCGCCCGTCTCGAGGAGCAGCGCGTCCCACTGGAACGACAGGAAGTCCCGGCCCACGGTGACCAGGGAGAGATAGAGCACCCACAGGCCGACCAGCGCCGGCACCTCCACCACCCCGGCCACCACCAGGAGCGCCAGCACCACTCCGGCGGCGCAGGCGGCGTGGAGCGCCCCGTCCCCGGAGCCGAACCAGAAGAGGGTCGGCAGGAGGTGATACCGCTCCGGCCCCAGAACGCGGGTGGCGGTGTCGAGGTAGCGCGCCGCCGGCAGGATCCCCCGGCTCCCCAGGAGCCCGTCGATCTGCACCCAGAGCGAGGCGAAGGCGATCAGGTAGACCGCCCCCAGCAGGCGCAGGAAGCCCCACGACGCCAGCCGGTAGTGGCCGGCCAGCCGGTCGAGGCTCCCGCTCAGCCCGGCCAGCCGGCCGGAGCGCCCTTCGGTCCCTTCGCTGCCCCCGCTCGCCGCACTCACGCCCTCCATCGTACCCGCCCCGGCCGCCGGCGATGACGTACACTCGGAAGCGTTGGTTCTTCTCCGAGCCCGCCGATGTCCCTCGAGCGCCCCCACGCCGAGCCGCCCACCCACCGGGACCGCCGGACCCGCCTGCTGGTGCTCGGCGCCCTGCTGGTGCTCCTCGGCTGCGGCGCCGTCCTGGTCGGAGGATTCACCTTGCTGAGCGTCCTCGCCATCAGCCGCCTGGGGACCGCCTCCCACCTTCGCCCGGCCCAGATGATCCCCAGCCTGCTCGTCTACCCCGCGGCGGGCGCGGTCCTGATCACGCTGGGCATCGGGTCGATCCGCTGCCGGCGCTGGGCTCGCCCCCTCGTCCTGGTCCTCGCCTGGACCTGGCTGGTGGTGGGCGTTTCGACCTGCCTGCTGCTCTTCGTGATGCTGCCCCGGATCCTCGAGTCCATGCCCTCGGCACAGCCGGGCGTCACGCACGCGGCGCTCGGGTGCATGGGCGCGGTCTTCGCCGTCCTGGGGATCCTGGTGCCCCTTCTCCTGGTGCTCCTCTACCGCGGGCCGGACGTCCGGGCCACCTTCGCCGCCCGCGACCCGACGCCGCGATGGACCGACCGGGTGCCGACGCCCCTCCTCGGGCTCAGCCTGTGGATGGCCTCCGGCGCCGTCGGCACGCTGGTCTCCGTCGGCCATGCCGTCTTTCCCGCCGGGCCGGTCCTCCTCACCGGCTGGCCGGCCGTGGCCCTCGTCCTCGCCCTGGCCGTCCTCTGGGGCTACCTGGCGGTCGGGCTTGCCCGACGCAGCCGCGCGGCCTGGTGGACGGCCCTCGCGACCACGCTCGCGACCGCTGCCTGGGGGCTCTTCGCCTTTCCCCGCACCGACTTCCAGGCCCTCGGGCGGGCGATGGGGCTGACCCGGCAACCCGGGATGCCGGACGTTCTGGCCATGTTCCGGTCGCCCTGGTTCCTCGCCTTCATGGCAGTCGCCTGGGCGACGATGTTCGCCTACCTCCTGTTCGTCCGGCGCTACCTGCGCTAGGGATCGGCCAGGAGGCCCCGGTCGACCTCGGCCGGGCTTCGGCAGCCGCAGAGCGCCAGGGCGAGGTCCAGCTCGTCCCGGAGCAGGTCGAGGACCCGCTCGACCCCCGCTTGCCCGCTCGCCGCCAGTCCCCAGAGCACCGGCCGGCCCACCGCCGCCGCGCGGGCGCCCAGGGCCAGAGCCTTGACCACGTCGGTGCCCCGGCGCACGCCGCCGTCGAGGAGGACCTCGGCGCGGCCGTCCACCGCCTCGGCGACCCCGGCCAGGGCGTCGAGGGTCGCCACCGACGTGTCGAGCTGGCGCCCGCCGTGGTTCGAGACGATGACCGCCGCCGCTCCGTGCTCGACGGCGAGGCGGGCGTCGTCCGGGTGGACCAGACCCTTGACGACCACGGGGAGCCGCGTGATCGAGGCCAGCCAGGCGAGGTCCTCCCACGAGAGGGCGGGGTCGAACAGCGAGCCCACGTAGGCGGCGAGCCCCGAGCCCTTGGCCTCCTCCGGCAAGTGACTCATTCCGCTCCCTCCCACCGCCGCCAGGTTGGCGAGCTCGAGGCCGGGGGGCAGCGTGAAACGGTTGCGGAGGTCGCGCTCGCGCCGGCCCCAGAGCTGCGCGTCCACCGTCAGGACGACGGCCCGGCAGCCCGCCGCCTCCGCCCGCTCGACGAGGGCCCGGGTGGCCCCTCGGTCACGGTACACGTAGAGCTGGAACCAGACGGTGCCGCCACAGGCGCAAACCTCCTCGATCGACCGCGTCGAGAGGGTGCTGAGAATCATGACCGTCCCAGCCGCCGCGACCGCGCGAGCGGTCGCCACCTCCCCCTCGGGGTCGGCCAGGCAGTGGAAGGCCGTGGGGGCGACCAGGACCGGCATCGACACCGCCGTGCCCAGCACCTCGGAGGCGAGAGTTCGCTCCGAGAGGTCGCGCAGGACCCGGTAGACGAGGCGCCGGCGCCGGAAAGCCTCCTGGTTGTCGGCCAGGGTCAGCTCGTCGCCCGAGCCGCCGGCGTAGTAGTCGTAGGCCGTCCGCGACAGCCGACGGCGGGCGGCCGCCTCGAAGTCGGCCAGGTTCGCCAGGAGGTTGAGGTCCTCCGCCACGTCAACCGTGCCGGTGGTCGCCGCCGAAGCGGAGGTCCAGGGCCAGGCCGGCACCGCGATCTGGGCCGAGCATGGGTGCCACGGCGACCCGGTCGCCTCGCCGGAGCTCGTTGTGCAGCGCCACCTCGCGCCCCACCAGGGTGCCGACCAGAGCCCCGGCCGCGACGTCCGAGACGTAGTGCCGGTCGTGGAGCACCCGGGCCCAGCCGACCAGGGCGGCGCTGCCGTAGGACGCCGCCTCGACCCAGGGCCTCGGGTACTCGGTGGCGATCACGGAGGCGAGGGCGAAGGCCTGGGTCGTGTGACCGGAGGGGAACGAGGCGTTGCCGCTGTACGGCTGGAAGTCGGTGGCGTCGGCGCTGTCGGGCGGCCGGTGGCGTCCGAAGGACTCCTTGAGCGCCGGAGTGATCATCCCGCTGGCGATCAGGCTGGCGATGGCCCCGTCGAGCGCCACGTGCTGGGCGTGCCGGTCGTGGCCGACGGCACCGACGAGGGCGAAGGCCCCCAGGACCGCGAACGATCCCTCGGCGCCGAGCGGCTCGAAGGCGCTCGCCACCTGCCGCTGGCTCGCGCTGCCCTCGGGAGCGTCCGGGTGGGCGTCGCCGTGCTCCGATCCCATCATCGCCGCGAGGCCGACGAGCGCGACGGCCGCCGCACCCCAGCCGCGCCGGTGGAGCCGTACCGGGGAGGTGAACACCTGGCGCAGGTCGTCGCGCACCAGTCCTCCGAAGGAGGGAGGAGGAGCGACCTGGCCGGGGTCGGGAATTCGCGCGGCCGCGCCGGGGCCGGGGAACCCGGTGGTCTGATCCCCGGCGCCGGGCGGAGGCCCCTCCGGGCCGGCGAAGAGGTGGAAGGTCTCGTCCGCGACCCCGGGCGAGGTGCCCAGAAGGGTGCACAAGAGCAGGGCGGGAACGAGGGCGCGGGGGGACGGGCTACGGATCATCATCGGCCTCCATGGCGAAGGTCCGAGCATCGCACAGTTCGGCCGCCGAGGGGGAACCGCGGCCTCCCGGAGGCGAGCTCGAGGTTCCGGGCGCTTCGCGCGGCGGCCCCGGAGCCGCCCTGAGATGAACCGTGGGGGGATTCAGCGGTACAGTACGAGGTGCGCGGGCCCGGCGCCTGGAAGTGAACCGGTGTGCGAGGGGTCTTCGTACCCTGGACGGAGGGTCGTGCGCCGCCCTCGGCGCGGTGCCGGACCGCCATGAACCTGTCTCACGCACGTCCACTGGTAAGAAAGGATCGACGTATGCGGAAGATCGCTGTTTGGACTCTCGTGACCTGTTCCGTTCTCGCCCTCGCCATGCCGGCCTTCGCCGGCGAGAAGGTCACCAAGACCGGCGAGGTGATCGACTCGGCCTGCTACATCGCCAAGGGCGCCAAGGGCGAAGGCCACCGCGACTGCGCCCAGAAGTGCGCCGACAAGGGCATCCCCCTGGCGCTTCTCGAAGACGGCACCGACCAGGTGATCTGGCTCCTCTCCGCCGACCACAGCTCGGCCAACGACCAGCTCCGGCCCTACGCCGCCCAGAAGGTCAAGATCACGGGCGAGATGAGCGAGCGGGCCGGCGAGAAGCTCCTGGTGATCGACAAGATCGAACCCGCCTCCT
>CAZIIB010000043.1:0-12232 GCA_964539125.1 uncultured Thermoanaerobaculia bacterium
AGCGGCTTCGGCGTGCCGTCGTTCAACCTCCTGGGCTTCGGGATGATCTCCGCCGACCTCGACGGCGACGGCGACCTGGACGTCTATGCCACCAACGGCCACATCTACGAACGCCCCCGGCGGGCCGAGACCACCTTCGCCCAGCGGGACCTGATCCTCCTGGGCGACGGCCGGGGGCACTTCACCAGCCTCGCCTGCCCCTTTCTCGAGAAGACGCCGCACGTGGGCCGCGGGCTGGCCCAGGCCGACGTCGACGGGGACGGTGACCCGGACCTGGCGCTGCTCAACAACGACGGCCCCCTGCAGCTCTTCGCGAGCGACCTGCCGGGGCTGGCGGGCGGCGGGGTCGCCGTGCGGCTCCACGGCGACGGCGCCAACCGCGCGGCGATCGGGGCGAAGGTCACCCTGGTGACCGGCGGCGACGGCGGGGAGCGGCGCCGGACCCGCTGGATCAAAGCCGGCGACAGCTACCAGTCCTCGAGCGATCAGGAGGTCCTCTTCGCGGTGCCGCCGGGCGAAACCGTGCGGGCGGTCGAGGTCTCCTGGCCCTGGGGCTCCGGGCACGGGGTCGAGCGCATCGAGAACCCGCCCCCCGGCAGGGAGCTGCAGGTCTATCCCTAGGAGCGGCCTCTCAAACCGACGAGGTGTCTGAGGCTCTCCAGGCTTCGTCGGGCGAAGTCCCCCCGCCCCCGCCCCCTTCCGATTCTCGTCTCCTAGGAGCTCGTAGGAGCTCCTTGCGGGAGCATCCGGCGGGCCAGGCGGCCCACGGTCAGCCCCTGCACCAGGATCGAGAAGACCACCACCACGTAGGTCATGGCCACCACCATCTCGCGCGCGGCGGACGGGGGTAGCGAGAGGGCGAGGGCGATGGAGATACCGCCGCGCAGGCCGCCCCAGGTCATCAGGCGCACGGTGTAGGGCTCGTAGCGGCGGCGGATGCGGAGCAGGTTGATCGTGGTCCCCACGCTCACCAGGCGCGCCCCCAGCACCACCACCACGGCGGCCAGCCCGACGAGAACCAGGGGCCACGTGACGTCGACCACCAGGACCTCCATGCCGATGAGCAGGAAGAGCACCGCGTTCAGGATCTCGTCGACCAGCTCCCAGAACGTGTCCAGGTGCTCGCGTGTCACATCCGACATGGCGAACCGGCGGCCCCGGTTGCCGAGAAACAGGCCGGCCACCACCATCGCCAGAGGGCCCGAGGTGTGGAGCGCCCCGGCAAGCGCGTAGCCTCCGGTCACCACCGCCAGGGTGATCAGCACCTCCACCGCGTAGTTGTCGATCCACTTCAGGGCCTGGTAGGCGACGAGGCCCAGCACCATCCCGAACATCAGCCCGCCGATCGCCTCGCGCAGGAAGAGCTCGGCGATGCGCTGGAGGGTCACCGAGTGGCCCGAGCCCACCGCCAGGTCGAGCAGGGCGGTGAACACCACCACACCGACGCCGTCGTTGAACAGCGACTCGCCGGCGATCAGGTTGCCGAGCCCGGCCGGCGTCCGGGAGCTCTTCAAGATCCCCAGGATCGCGATCGGGTCGGTGGGGGAGATCAGGGCGCCGAACACCAGGGCCCAGAGGTAGGGGAGCCCGAGGCCTACGAGCCCCAGCAGCCACCAGATCGCGGTGCCCACCAGCAGGGTGGAGAGCACGACCCCCGCGGTGGCCAGGACCAGGACCGGCCAGCGGTTGCGGGCGAGCTCGTTGAGCTCGACGTGCAACGAGCCGGCGAAGAGGAGAAAGGAGAGGAGCCCCTGCATTACCAGCTTGCCGAACGGCACGCGGTCGAGAAGATCCTGGGCCCACAGGTCGAGGGTCGTGAGCCCCAGCCCGTGGAGGCCGATCAGCACCAGCGACAGGATCAGGGCGGCCAGGGTGATCCCGATGGCGGTGGGCAGGCGCAGGGTCCGCTCGTTGACCCAGCCGAAGACCGCCGCCAGGGTGATCAGGATCGCGAAGACGCCGAAGACGCTCATGTCGGGGCCGCCCGCCGGTGCCGGCGACGGCCGGATTCTACCGGTCGGCGAGAGACGACCGCGGGCTGCTAGACTGGTTCCTGAGTGGAGACGGCCCGTTCAGCATGATGAAGCACTTCTCCCGACACCCGGTCTGTCTCCTCGTCCTCCTGGTGGCGGTCGCGGGCGCGGGTGCCTGCAGCCCGAAGACGAGCGCTCCGCTGCCCGCCGGGATCACCTTCGCGGGCGACGCCCACCGGCTCATCCCGCTCCTCCGACGCCTGGAGCAGCTCACCGACACGCGCCTGGCCCGGCAGGCGGGGCGACTCGAGACGCGTCTCGACGGCTGCCGCCGCTTCATCGCCTACTGCCCGGCCGGCGCGCCGTGCGACCTGGCCGCCGCGGTGCGCTGCGACGGCTCGCCGCCGGCCTCGGAAGCCGACGCCCTCGCGGGTGACGCCGACTGGCTGCTCGCCCGGGTCGCCTCCGACCAGAGCTGGCTCCTGGTGCGCGGACGCCTGGCGGCCGACGGCTCGGTGGCCCTCGACGCCGAGCTCTCCGATCCCGACGAGACGAGCGCCCTCGGCCTGTTGCTGCCGGCGGCCGATCCGGCGGGCCCGGCCCGGCTCGCCACGGCCGACGCGCTCCTCCACGTTCGTCTGCGCCCCGACGGCGGCCTCGACCTGGCACGCTTCATCCAGGGCGGGGGATGGGGCGCCCGCCTTTACCGCCTCCAGAGCGACCTGTTCGAGGGCACCACGCTGGCGGGCGTCTGGGAGCTCGCGGTCTACACCCCGGACACGGGCAACGTCATTCCGCCCATGGCCCTCGCCGTCGACATCCGGGACCGCCGGCAGGCGGTGAGCGTGATGGAGAAGTTCTTGAAGGACCTCCAATCCTCCTGGCCCCTGCGGCGGAGCCCCTTCGAGCTCGGTGGCTGGGACGGAGCGTGCCTGACCAATTTGAACGTCATGCCGGACCTGGCGCCATGCTACGTGGCGACCGACGCGGCGCTGGTGATCGGCTGGAACCCCGCGAGCCTGGAGCGGGCGCTCGCGGCGCCGGCGACCGGGGGGGCCGAGGCCGGCGCCGGAGACGCTCAGGCGCGCCAGGAGCAGGCGCCCGGCGTCCGACTCGCGGCCGGGCCCGGCGCCGAGGCGAGCCGGCTGAGCGTGTTCTTCGATCGTCTGCCGCGAGCCGACGCGATCCTCGCCCGGTCGTCCGGCTCGAGGGTCTCCCTCGGGCCCCGGTACTACCCCTGGCGCCGCCTGGTCGTCGAGGGCCGGCGGGGCAAGGGGCGGTTCCACTTCACGGCGGAGCTCGAGTCCCGATGAGCGGCCGGCGCAGGCTCTGGCTCCAGCTCTCCATCCTGGCGGGCCTGTTGGCCGTCGGCGCCGTAGTGGGCATCCGGGCCATCCGCCACGTCGAGCGGCTGCGAGCGGCCCAGCGGGCCTGCGACGCGGTCGGGCGGCAGGACTGGCCGGCGGCGCTCGCCGCCAGCGAAGGGCTCGTCGGCCCCGACTCGGCCGGCCTTCAGGCAGCCTCGTGCCGGTGCATCGCCCTGGTGGAGAGCGATCGGAAAGGGGAGTGCGCAAACCTCCTCGAGGGCCTCATTGCCGACCCCGAGACCGGCGACTGGCTACCGCCCCCGCTGCTCACCGCCCTGGTCGCCGAGCAGCGCGAGCAGCGGGGCGACCTGCCCGGCGCCGCCGAGCTCGCCCACCAAGGTGCCGAGGCGTACCCCCAGAGCTACACCCTCTTGCTCCAGGAGCTGATCCTGCGCAGCCGCACCGAGGACGAAGGCGCCGTCCTCCAGGAGATGACCCACCGGCTCGATCGCGCCGGCCACGCCGCGCCGGCCCTGCGCCTGCGCATCGCTCAGCGCTACTCCGCCCGGGAGCAGTGGCCGGAGGCGCTTCGCGTCCTCGGATCGGCCCCGGACGGCCTCCCACCGGACCTAGTCGAGACCTGGTTCCAAACCTACGTCACGGTCCTGGCGGGAGCCGGCAACGCCGAGGCCCTCGACGCCGCGTTCGACGCCTGGCGCAAGAAGGGGGGCGACCCGTACGAGCTCCGGGCCCTCCACGCCCTGCTGCTGAGCAGCCGCGAGATCGACGATCCCAAGCACCCGATCCTCGAGATGCTCGAGCAGGTGGTGGCGGAGCGGGACCACCTGAAGAACGAGAGCCTCCTCAAGGGGATCTATGCCCGCCTGGTCGGCACCCTGGCGGTGGCGGGCGAGCACCAGAAGGCCCTGGACTACTACGACCAGGGCGTCGAGCAGCTCGGCGATCTCTATCCTCTGACCCGCGAGGAGCTCCTGCGCTCGGCGACCTTCGAGGCGCTGGGGGAGCGGGGCCTCGAAAGGCTGCGCGGTCGCTTGCGGTTCCACGTCGCCGAGGGCCGGCCGGGGGACACCCTGTGGCTCTCGCCCGACTCGGACCAGCCCGAGACCGAGGGCTACGTGCGTCGCGCGGTGCCGCCGGGCGGGACGGTCGAGGTCTCCCGGGCGGTGGGCTCCTGGCCCCATCACTGGGTGCTGCGGGATGCCGAGGACCGGGTGACGGGCTCGGGGACGATCTGGGCCACGCCCAACAAGGCGGTCGACGTGGAGATCGCGCGCCGGGCGCCCGAGGCCCCCGAGCCGGCCTTCGACGGGCGCCGTCGGCCTCCCGACGGCCGGCCGCGGGTCTTCCAGGTGATCCTGGACTGCGGCGACTGGCGCTTCGTCCAGTACGGCCGCGCCCGCCGGGAGATGCCCTTCTTCGACTCGGCCGTCGCCCGGGGCCAGCGCGCCGTGCTCGAGAGCATCCCGGCCTATACCGCCGTGGCGATGGACAAGCTGCTCCACCCGACGAAGCACGGGGTGCGCTCCTTCTCCGAGCTCCTCTACCAGCTCGGCGGGGAGATCCAGGGCTTGAACTTCGTCGGGCGCAACCCGTTCGGCGCCCTCGCCTGGGTCGTTCCCCCCGAGGAGAACCTGTTCGAGACCCTGGCCCGCTCGGGCCACGAGACGGTCAACATGCTCCGCTCCTTCGGGGCGATGCAGCTCGGCCGCCAGGCGGAGGTGGTGGGCCCCGGAGACCACCGGTCGATGGTCGGCGGCTATCGGGCGTCCCGCGAGCTGACGCCGGCCGAGCTCGATCTCCTCGGGGAGGTCGACGACACGAACCGAGACCTGCTCGAAGAGATGGCCGCCGACTTCGATGCGCTGGTCAAGCTGGCGAAGGGCTCGGACGCCGACTTCGTCGCCGCGCGGGTGGCCTCCCTCGATCTCATGACCCACGGCCTGTTCCGCGAGGTCGGCCGCTCGGGTCAGGACGACGGCGGCGCCGCCCTCTACCGCGTCTACCGCTACATGGACTCGCGCCTCCAGGAGCTCGACCACGCCCTCGACGGCGACGATCTCCTGATCGTCATGTCGGACCATGGCATCCGCACCGCCATGGAGCACGACCCGCGGGCGATGTTCCTGGCCCTCGGGGCCGGCGTGCCCCATGGCCGGACGGAAGGCATGCCGAAGATCCGTGGCGTCAGCCGGCTGGTAGCCGACTACCTGGGAGTCCGGACCGACTGGCCGGCGACCGGGCTCGGCCCCTGGCACCCCACCGCGCCGGCCGGCGAGCCGGAGGCCCGCCAAGCCTCCGCCTCCGGGCGGTAGATCTCGCCGCCCACCCCCGATCCGCCGGATTCGGGTAGAATTGCCGCAGGGCGGCAAGATGCCGCATCACGACCAGGCCCGGTCGGACGATTCTTCTGCGCGCTCCCGGAGGGAGGTCAGGGACCATGGCCACGATCTTTTTCACCGGCTTTCCGGGTTTTCTCGGCTCGGAGCTGCTGCCGCGCGTGCTGGGCCGCGCCGCAGACCGCGAGGCGGCATGCCTGGTCCAGCCCAAGTTCGCCGAGGTGGCCCGCGCGCGGGCCGATGCGTTGGAGGCGAAGCACCCGAAGCTCGCCGGCCGCATCCGACTGGTCGAGGGGGACGTCACGCGCCCCGACCTGGGTCTGGGTGAGGAGGCGGCCGCCTTGCAGAGCGCGACCTCCGAGGTCTACCACCTGGCGGCGATCTACGACCTCTCGGTGGAGCGGGACCTGGCCATGCGGGTGAACGTCGACGGCACCCGCAACGTCCTGCGCTTCGCCGCCGAGTGCCGGGCCCTCGAGCGCCTCCAGTACGTCAGCACCTGTTACGTCAGCGGACGCTACGCCGGTCCCTTCGCCGAGCGCGACCTGGTCAAGGGCCAGGAGTTCAACAATTTCTACGAGGAGACCAAGTTCCTGGCCGAGGTCAAGGTCCAGGAGTGGATGGAGAAGGGGTTGCCGGCGACCATCTACCGCCCTTCGATCGTGGTGGGTGACAGCCGTACCGGAGCCACCCAGAAGTACGACGGCCCCTACTACGCGATCCGCTGGATCCTCCGGCAGCCCGTGGCGGCCGTCATGCCGGTGGTCGGCAACCCGCGGCGCACGCGGCTCAACGTCGTGCCGCGCGACTTCGTGATCGCCGCCATCGCCCACCTCTCGGGGCTCGAGGCCTCCCGGGGCAAGGTCTACCAGCTCGCCGACCCGGACCCCCTGACCATCGACCAGATGCTCGACGCCATCGCCCGGGCGGCGGACAAGAAGGTGATCCGGATCCCGACGCTCCTGGGCGTCGCCAAGGCGTCGCTCGACCACGTGCCGTTCCTGGAGCGGATCATGGGCATCCCGCCGGCGGCGATCGACTATTTCGTCCACCCCACCTACTACCTGACCGACAACACGCGGGACGACCTGGCGGGCACCGGCATCGAGGTGCCGCCGTTCACCGCCTACGTCGATCGCCTGGTCGAGTTCGTCCGCAGCCACCCCGAGGTCTCCTCCGCCGCCATGGCGTGAGCTCTCGGGGCGGGCTCAGCGCGCGTCGAGCAGCGGGGCGTGGGCCGGGCCCCGGCGGTGGATCCAGACGGCGAGCAGCGCCGCCACCGCGGTGAGCCCCGAGGCGAGGCCCCACCAGATGCCGGTGAGACCCAGGCCGGCCCGGAAGGCGAGGAGCCAGGCGAGAGGTAGAGCCACCAGGTAGAAACCCAGGAGGTTGAAGAGCGCCGCCGGCACCGTGCGCCCCATGCCGCGGAGCACGCCGCTGCCCACGACCTGGAGGCCGTCGGAGAGCTGGAAGGCGCCGGCGATCGGCAGGATCGCCGCGCAGAGGGCGATCACCGCCGGGTCGTCGCTGTAGGCCGCCGGCACCAGGTGGCGTCCCAGGACCAGGCCGATGCCGCTCGCGGTCATCGCCCCGCCGCCGAGGCCCATGGCCACCCAGGCCGCGCGCTGGGCCCCCTGCCGGTCCCCGGCCCCGAGGAGGTTGCCCACCCGGGTCACCGCAGCGAACGAGACCCCCATGGGAACCATGAAGGTGAGCGAGGCGACCGAGAGGACCACGGTGTGCGCCGCGAGGGGCGCGGCGCCGAGCCAGCCGGCCCAGAGGGTGGCGATGGCGAACGCCCAGTACTCGAAGCTGATCTGGAGCCCGACGGGAGCCCCCAGGGCGAGGAGCCGACCGATCGCCCGCGGGGCCAGCACCTCACGCGGCCATCGCCGCCACTCGCCGCGCCCGGCCCCCGAGGCGTGGATCCCCAGGGCCAGGGAGCCGAACAGGTAGAGGAACGTCAGGCCGGTCGCCGCGCCGGCCCCGACGACCCCCAGCTCGGGGAACCCCAGGTGGCCGAAGATCAGCACCCAGTCGGCCAGGGCGTTGACCCCGTTGGCCGTGATGGTGGCCCACAGGATCGGGCGCAGGATCCCCTGGGCCTGGAGCCAGTGGCGCAGGACGACATAGCCGAAGAAGAAGGGCAGGCCGGGAAGCTGGGCGAGGACATAGCGCTCGGCGAGATGCGCCAGCTCGGCGCTCTGCCCCAGGGCCTCGAGCGCGGGGCCGGTGGCCAGCAGGACGGCGGCCCACAAGGGCGTGAGCAGCACCACCACCACCAGGCCGCGCTGCCCCGCGAGCACCAGCTCGCGCCGGTTGCCGGCGCCATGGGCCTGGGCGGCGATCGGATCGATCCCCAGGAGGAGACCCATGGTCGGGATCGTCGTGCCGACGAGCCAGATCCGGCCGAGCGAGGCGGCATCGAGGGCGTCGACCCCGACCCGGCCGAGCATCACGATGTCGACGATCCACAGCGTCATGGCCGCCACCAGGGCGACGACCAGGGGGGCGGCGAGCTGCGTCAGGCGCCGAATCTCGAAGGCGACGGGGCGCATGGGAGGGAGAGAGTACACCGGGGCCTCCGACGTGCGGCGGCCCCAAAAGGAAACGGCGGGAGCGCCGAGGCGCCCCCGCCGGAGTTCAGACCCTGGAGGTCACCTCACGGGACGAAGGTCGCCGTGCAGGTCTTGTTGGAGTCCAGGGTGACCGAGGTCGAGAACGACGCGCCGCTGCAGTCGCCGCCCCACCCTGCGAAGGTGCTGCTCCGGTCCGGCCGCTCGAAGAGGGTGACCACCGTTCCCTGCGTGAACGAGACCGTGCAGTCCCCGAAGCAGAACGCGCCGGCCGGCGAGCTGGTCACCGTGCCTCCGCCGCTGCCGAGGAAGAGGATCGTCAGGTCGTAGGTCGCCGGCGGCGGCGGCAGCTCGTTGAACACCGCGGTGCAGCTCACGTCGCCGGTCAGGCTGAGGATGCCGTCGCTGCAGTCGGCGTCGCCGGTCCAGCCGACGAACTCCGAGCCGGCATCGGCGATCGGCGTGAGCTCGACGTGGGACGGTACCGGGAAGCCCGCCGAGCACGTGCCGGGGCAGCTGATCCCGGCCGGAAAGCTCTCCACGTAGCCCGAGCCGGTGCCGGCCAGGGTCACGGTGACCGTGGCGGGAGGCACGGCCTCCAGATCGAACCGGGCGAAGCAGACGGCGTCCGCGCCGTTGGTCAGCACGCCGTCGGCGCAGTCCGGGCTCCCGGACCAGCCGCCGAACGTCGAGCCGCTGTCAGCGGTCGCCGTCAGGTTGATGGGCGCGGTGCCGGGCGGGAAGGTGTAGCTGCAGGTGCCGCCGCAGTTGATCCCCGCCGGGCTGCTGGTCACGGACCCGCTGCCCAGGCCGAACTTGGACACGGTGACGTGGACGTTGAGCTGGACGGTGATCGACACGGTCGCCGTGTCGCACAGGGCCGGCGAGCCGTCGTCACAGACCTCGTAGACGAAGCTGTCGGACGTGTTGTCGGTGCCGTCGTTGGTGTAAGTGAAGGTGCCGTCGCTGTTGAGGGTGACGGAACCGTGCGACGGGCCGGAGACCGGCGTGGTCGTGACCGAGAGGTTCGTCGAGTCCGGGTCGGTGTCGTTGGCCAGCAGCGAGGTCGCGCTCGAGTCGAGCACCGAGACGCTCGCTCCCTGGACCACCGTGGCGCTGTCGTCGACCGCGACCGGCGGGTCGTTGACCGGATTCACCGTGATGGAGACCGTGGCGGTGTCGCAGAGCACCGGCGCACCGTCGTCGCAGACCTCGTAGACGAAGCTGTCGGAGGTGGTCTCGCTGCCGTCGTGGGTGTAGCTGAAGGTGCCGTCGGCGTTGAGGGTCAAAGTGCCGTTGGAGGGCCCCGAGACCGGCGTCGTGGTCACCGTCAGGTTGTCCAGGTTGGGGTCGGAGTCGTTGGCCAGGACCGAGGTCTCCCCGGAGTCCAGGACCGAGACGGTTCCACCCTCGTCCACCGTGGCGCTGTCGTCCACGGCCACCGGCGGGCGGTTGAAGAAGTAGCTGTCGAGGGTGACCTGGGCCTGGACGTCGACCAGCACGTCACGGCCGAGGAAGGCGCCGGTGGCGTCGCTCCCGTGGCCGATCATCAGCGTGCCGTTGGGCACGTAGAAGTTGGCGGCCACCGCGTTGGTGTGGCCGATCACCGCCGCCAGGGGCGTCGAGTCGATGGCTCCGTCCGTGCCGTTGATGCCGGCGACGTAGAAGACGAGGTCGTGAGCCGCCACGCCCGAACCGGTGTCCGGCCCGACGAACCCACCCTGGCCGGTCGCGAACCGCCCTGCGACCCGCACCTGGGAGGCGGCGCCGAACACCAGGCTCGCGCCGTCGCCGGCGGAGATCGAGGCGACGTTGTAGGTGCCGCCCTCGAAGTGGAGGGTGGCGTTCTCACCCACCATCACGGCCGCGTAGTCGCCGGCGGGCAGGGAGACGTAGCCGCCGTCGGGCACGCTCACCGCGGTTCCCCCAGGCGTTCCGGTAAAGAAGAGGGGGAGCATGGAGAAGACCGGCAAGGGGAGGGGGGTGATCTCGGTGCCCCCGATCGTGCCCTTGTTGTTCAGATCGTTGTAGGCGACGTCGCCACCGGCGGTCGCCTTCTTCTTGATCCGCACGCTGTCGGCCTTGACCGTGTAGCCGCCCGGCGTCGAGGACTTGGGGTCCATCCCCATCTCGTAGTCGGTGACCAGGGTCGGGCCGGGGCTCGCGTCGTTGGCCACCACGTCGCCGCTCGTGACCGTGGCGTCGTTCTTCAGGTAGACGCTGTTGGAGCCGAAGACCACGACGTTCGAGAAGCCGGGCTCGATCGCCGCGCCGGCCACGGGCCAGAGGATGACCGGGCGGCTCGCCAGCTTCCCCTTCAAGGCGAGATGCGGCCCGCTCGCCGGCATCTCGGTGGCGAGCCAGGTCGCGAAGACCTTGCCGTTCAGTGTCGGGATCGACGCGGGGTCCATCCCGGTCGCCGCCAGGTGGGCCACGAGCTCGCGGGCCGTCGGCAGGCGCCAGTCGGTCCGGCCGAAGTTCTCCACCTCGCCGGCGTTCATGCGGGCGAGGATCCGGAGGGCATCGGCGCGGGGCATGAGCACGTTGTCGCTCAGGCCTGAGGTGAGCACGTAGGCCGGATCCGCGGTCCACCGGAGGGCGTGATGGGGGCCGCCGGCCCCCGCCGCCCAAACCGCCGGAGCGACGAGAAGCAGGCCTATACAGGTGAAGAGTAAGATGCTTGAATGGACACGGTTCTTATATTGCATTTAATTTCCCCTTCCGTCGGGCGTCCCTCATCGAATTACGACCAGGAAAACCACTCGATTGTAACGTCTCGCCGACTACCGCGTCAAGAGCTATCTCCGAAGAGGTGGCGAGCCGGTGTCGGTCGCGTGAGGAGCCGGTGGCGGGGCGGCTTGACGGAGCTCCGGAGTCCGACGAGACGGAGAGCGGGCGGCAGGTGATTCAAGTATGGGTGCCTGTATACCTGATCTGGAGGTGCCTGGATGCCCCAGGTGACGATCTATCTCGACGAGGAGACCGAGAAGCGGATGGACAAGGCGGTTCGCGAGTCCGGGCTGTCGCGGAGCCGCTGGGTGGGGGGCCTGATCCGCGAGAGGACCCGCACCGAGTGGCCGGAGTCGTTCAAACGGTTGCTCGGCGCTTCCGGTGAGGACTTCCCGAACCTCGAGGAGATCCGAGAAGGTCTCGGCGAGGACGTTCCCCGGACAGCCGCCCCTGCCCGAGGACCTCCCGGAGGCCCTCGAGCACCTTGACCCTCGTAACAGTAGGTGTCGCCTTATCTCGTAGAGCTAGGTGTCGCTTGACACCAACACGGTGCTCGAGCTGTTCAACCGCCGTGGGAGAGTTGCGGAGCGTCTGCTTGCGGCCGCCGCCGCAGCGATCGCCGTCCCGTCGGTGGTGCTCTACGAGCTCGAGGTCGGGGTCCGGAAGTCGAAGCGCCCGAAGATCGGCCGCCGGCAGGCCGACGAGCTCATGGCGGCGGTCGCGCTCTTGCCTTTCGGGTCCGAGGAGGCCCGCGTCGCGGCGGGGATTCGAGCCGATCTGGGAGCCAAGGGTCTCGAGATCGGGCCCTACGACACGCTGATCGCCGCGACTGCCCTGGCTCGTGGAGCGGTCCTGGTGACCCACGACAGCAGAGAGCTCGGCCGCATCGACAGGCTGCGGACCGAGGACTGGTCTCGGCCAAGGCGCGCGGAGGACGACCTTGCGCCCTGAATTCGCTCGGGTCGCCTCCGCCATGCCCCGGTCGCCGCTCACCGCACCTCGGCAGGGATCGTCCCGGCTCTCGGCCCCTATGCCGATCTCGCCCCGCATCTCGGCCACGAGGCCGTCGAAGCCTCGGCCCATCTTCCCGCCCAATTGCCCTGCGACCGTCGCCGGCCCTCAGCTCGTCATCTCGACCGAAGGCTCGCACCGCCGATCCGTCCTGTGCTCGTCATCTCGACCGAAGGCTCGCACCGCCGATCCGTCCTGTGCTCGTCATCTCGACCGAAGGCTGGCACCGCCGATCCGTCCTGTGCTCGTCATCTCGACCGAAGGCTCGCACCGCCGAT
>CAZIIB010000044.1:0-12222 GCA_964539125.1 uncultured Thermoanaerobaculia bacterium
CGAGCCCCACTACGAGGTCCTCGACGCGAAGAAGAGCGTCGTCAAGAAGCTGCGGGCGGCGGCGGGCAAGGCCGACGTCGTCTACCTCGCGCCCGATCCCGACCGCGAGGGCGAAGCGATCGCCTGGCACATCGCCCAGGTCCTGGACAAGGACCCGGAGAAGGTCGAACGGGTGACCTTCAACGAGATCACCCGCCGGGCCGTCCTCTCGGCGCTCGAGAACCCGCGCCGGATCGACGCGCGCAAGGTCGACGCCCAGCAGACCCGGCGGCTCCTCGACCGCCTCATGGGCTTCCGCCTCTCGCCTCTCCTCTGGGACAAGATCAAGCAGGGCCTCTCGGCGGGACGGGTCCAGTCGGTCGCCCTCAAGATGGTCTGCGACCGGCAGGCCGAGATCGACGCCTTCGTCCCCGAGGAGTACTGGAACCTCGCCGCCGACCTCCAGGGCGACGAGCCGCCGCAGTTCACCGCCAAGCTGCACCGCGTCGACGGCGAGAAGGCGGTGGTGGGCAACGGCGAGCGGGCCGCCGAGATCGTCGCGGCCCTCTCCGCCGGGCGCTTCACGGTCCGCACCATCGAGCGCAAGGAGTCGCTCCAGCGGCCGGGTGCGCCGTTCATCACCAGCCGCCTCCAGCAGGACGCCGCCCGGCGCTACGGCTACTCCGTCAAGCGGACCATGGCGATCGCCCAGGGTCTCTACGAAGGCAAGGAGATCGGCGACCGGGGGGCCATCGGCCTGATCACCTACATGCGGACCGACTCCACCCGCGTGGCCGAGGAGGCCCTTGAGGAGAGCCGCAAGGTGATCGCCGCCACCTACGGCGAGAAAGCCCTGCCCGCTAAGCCCGTGCGCTACCGCTCGAAGAAAGGCGCCCAGGACGCCCACGAGGCGATCCGCCCGACCAACTTCGACCTGCCGCCGGAGAAGCTCAAGGCCTACCTCAAGCCGGAGGACCTCAAGCTCTACAAGCTGATCTGGGACCGTTTCATCGCCTCCCAGATGAAGCCGGCCGTCTTCGACGTGACCCAGGTCGACATCGACAACGGCCCGTACACCCTGCGGGCCCGGGGCAAGGTCTTGAAGAGCCCGGGCTTCCTCGCCGTCTACCAGGAGGCGGTGGACGAGGACGCCCGCTCGCGCGACGACGAGAACGGCGAGGGCGCCGTCATGCCGCCTTTGCGAGAAGGCCAGGAGCTCGAGCTCCTGGAGCTCCACAGCGAGCAGAAGTTCACCCAGCCAGCCGCCCGCTACAGCGAGGCCACCCTGGTCAAGGCCCTCGAGGAGAACGGCATCGGCCGGCCCTCGACCTATGCCCAGATCCTCGCCACCCTGACCGACCGGGACTACGTGGAGCGGATCGAGCGCCGCTTCGCCCCCTCTGCCCTCGGCAAGCTGGTCAACGAGATGCTCCAGGGCAGCTTCCACGAGATCATCAACGAGGGCTACACCGCCGCCCTCGAAGAAGAGCTCGACCAGATCGAGGACGGCAAGAAGGCTTGGAAGGAGGCGCTGGCGCGCTTCAACGAGCAGCTCTCGAAAGACCTGGCCTCGGCCGAGGCCGAGATGCCCAACGTCAAGCGCGAGGGCGTGCCCACCGGAGAGGCGTGCCCCGAGTGCGGCTCCGAGCTGGTCATGCGCTTCGGCCGCTACGGCACCTTCCTCGGGTGCTCCAACTACCCCGACTGCACCTACACGCGGAACCCCGAGCCGGAGGGCGCCGCGGGCCACGAGGAGGTCCCGCCCGCCGAGGAGGTGCCACCGTGCGAGAAGTGCGGCGCACCCATGAAGCTGCGGCGCAGCCGCTACGGGGTGTTCTACGGCTGCTCGAACTACCCCGAGTGCAAGAACATCCGCAAGACCGCCAAGGAGCAGCGGGCCGAGCCCAAGCCCACCGGCGTCACCTGCCCCGAATGCGGCAAGGGCGAGATCCAGGAGAAGCGCTCGCGCCGGGGCAAGATCTTCTACTCCTGCAACCGCTACCCGGACTGCAAGTACGCCCTGTGGAACAAGCCGGTGCCCAAGCCCTGCCCCCAGTGCGACCACCCCTTCCTGACCGAGAAGACCACCAAGAAGAAGGGCACCCGCCTGGTCTGCCCCGCCGACGGCTGCGACTACGAAGAGCCGGTCGCCGAGGCGGCGCCCCCCGAGCGCGACGCCCAGGAAGCCTCCGGCGCCGCGGCCCGAGGCTGACGAGACCCACACCTTGTAGACTCATCGGCGGTCCGTCTCCGGAGAGGCCGATGACTCGATCCGCCACCCTCGCCGTTCTGGCGCTCGCCCTCCTGCTCGCCGGCTGCTTCGAGGAGCCGGTACGCCAGGATCTCGAGCTGCGCCTGGCGGCCGACGGCAAGGCCCAGGTCGAGCTCACGACCACCCTCTCGGATCACGAGCGGGAGGGCAACCCGGTGCTGGCGTCGCGCCTCGACGAGACCCGCCGGCGGCTGCTCCTGGGCGAGGACGAGTGGTCTCCCCGCTTCGAGCGTCTCCGCCCCGAGACCTACGACACCTCCTTCCACCGCGAGGACGGGCTCCTGGCCGAGGCCGAGCAGAAGGCCGCGGTCGATCTGGCGGACGATCCGGATGCCCTCGGGCGCTTCTTCTCCGACACCCTGGTCGAGGTCGCCTATCGTCCCGAGGACGGCTGGTCCGAGCTCTCCTTCCAGCCGCTCGCGGCGGGCCGCCTCGGCCGCCGGGACCGGGACCGTCTGGACCGGGCCATAGACTCCTGGACCGAGGCGCTGGCGACCTACTTCCGCGCCGCCGCGAAGCTCTGGGCATACCTGGACCGGCGCCCGGACCGCGCCGAGGCCGTCTTCAGCGAGCTCTTCCGCGACGCCCTCCCGGACGAGATCCCGCCGCGCTCCGAGCTCCTGACCACCGAGGAGGACCCCCTGGTCCAGGCGGTCGAGGACGCGCGGGACGAGGCCACGGGCATCCTCGAGATCGAGGAACGGGAAGCCTTCACCATCAACGAGCTCTCGCGCCTGGCCTTCGACCCCTTCCCCGCTCACCTCTCCCTGTCGCTCCCCGGGCCGGTGATCGAGGCCGAAGGGTTCGTGAAGGCGAGCGACGGCACCCTCGTGGTCCCCGGGGTCGACCTGTGGGACGCCCTCGCCTCCCTCGAAGGCGTCTGGCTCGCGCCCGATCCCCTCCTGATCCTGGTGCGCCAGATCGGGTCGGTGGGCGGCGAGGCGGCAGAGGACTTCTCCCTCGCCGGCGTCCTGGCGGTCGAGCGGCGCGCCGCCGACCCGCCACCCACCGCCGGCGAGATCCGCTCCCGGATCGTCTCGCGGCTCGAGCCCCGGCCCTACTACCGGGTGGTGTGGAAGACGGGGTAGCGCCGCCGCTGGGACGGGCCGCGGACGAGGCGGCGCCCGATCAACAGCGCGATCCCCAGGAGCAGGCAGCCGGCGATGAGCCAGACCCAGAGCGGCGTCCAGGCGAGGCGCCAGCTCTCCGTGGGCACCGGGTGCGCGCCCCCGTCGCCCAGGACCACGAAGCCGGCCCAGGCCGCGGCCGGCGCGCCGGCGGCGATCCGGTCGCGGCGCGCCTCGCGCAGGGCGTCGGCCACGGCCTCGCCCCGGGCCAGGTGGTGGTAGAAGCGCTCGAAGAGGGCCTCGGCGTAGTCGTCGCGTACCGGCCAGAGGGTCGCCACCACGGTCCGGGCGCCGGCCTGGAAGAAGGCCCGGGCCAGGCTAATCACCCCCTCACCGCGGAGCATCTGGCCGCCGGCACTGCTGCAGGAACCGAGCACCACCAGCCGGCCGTCGAGGTGGAGACGGGCGATCTCGGAGGCCCGGAGCAGGCCGTCTCGCCTCGCCTCCCCCGGCGAGCCCCCGCCGGCTGCCCCGCTCGCGGCGAGGACCACGGCCGAGCGCTCCGGGTGCGCCTCGTCGGTCACCGCGTGGGCCGCCAGGTGGAGAACGCCGAAGTCGGCGAGCCGGCTCCCCTCGAGCACCGCCTCGCTGGCGTCGTCCCCCTCGAGCAGGGAGCTCCCCCGGCCGAGGGCATGGGCCACCTCCCAGCCCTCGGAACGGGCGTGAGCCAGCGGCGCCAGGGCCAGCTTGGCAGCCGTCGGCGGGCGGGTCGGGTCGGCGAGCACCAGGGCCGCGCGGAGGGCCGGCGGCGGAGTCTGGCTCCGCCAGCGCAGCCAGAGCGTGGCCGAGGGCACCCGGGCGAGAGCGAAGCGCGCGCCGAGGGGGGCCTTCCCCGCCCCGGCGCCGAGAGCGTCGAAGGGCAGGCGGTGGAGGGCGTCGTCGGGAACCAGGATCAGGCGCGTGACCCGCGGGGACAGATCGGCGAGCGCCGGCGCCAGGAGTCGCCGGTACAGGAGCGCCGACAGCGTCGCCGCGGCCTCGTCCCGCCCCTCGGGCCCATGGAACAGGCCGTCGAAGAAGGCCACCGCCCGGCGCAGCTCGCCCCGGTCCGGCAGCGGGTAGACGCGCACCGCGCCCCGGGTGACGGCGATCAGCCAGGAGCCGCCGCCGAAGTCGCCCGAGAGGTCCTGGGACGGCGCCACCTGGAACGAGAGAAGGGCCTGGTTCGGGGCGAGGGCGCGGCGGAGGGCCGCCAGGGTGGCGAAGGTGTCCCCGGTCTTCGGGGGGGGTCCTTTGGGCTCGACCTCGGCGGCCCGCAGGTCGTCCATGAGCGATCGGGCCCGCATGCGCTCGGTGACCTCGAAAGCCCGGGCCTCGGCCCAGCCGGCGGCCGCCTTGCCCTCCTTCTCGGCCCGCAGGAGCCGGCCGGAGAGCCACAGGTAGTCGTCCGCCCAGGTGGAGAAGAGGCCCGCCTGGACGTCCGAGCCCTTGGGCTGGAGGTCGCGCAGCGCCTCGATGGCGTCGAGTGCCGCCCAGGAGTCCGCCGTGGCATGGACCGGCGCTTCGAGCGTCCAGGCCATCCGCATTCGCTCGCGCTCGGCGAAGGCCTGGGAGAAGGGGTCTCCGGCCTGCTTCGCCAGGGCGACGGCCCGGCTCATCAGCGCTTTGGCTTCGGCTGGGTCGGACGCGGCGCGACGCCGGGCAAGGGCGCTGAGGCAGTAGCTTCTGTCGCGGTCAGTCGTCGCGACTTCCTGGCAACGCGCAAGGTAGCGCCGAGCCGCTGCTCCCGGGAGAACAGATCCGAGAATGGATGACGTCTTGGCGAGGATCAACGTATTGCGAGCTTCCTTCGCTGCCTCATGCGCCTCCATCGCGCGCTCCACGACCTCTTCGACGTGTCGAGGTTCCGGAGTTTCTGCCAACCTCTCCGCAGCCACACGGGTCAGGCCGTAGAGCGCAGCGGCCTCCGCGAACCTGTCGTCAGCCTCCCTTGTCGTTTCGAGGAGGTGCTGAAATGCTCCTCCGGCGTCCCGTAGCCGACCTTGCTCCAAGTCGATGTTGCCCAGAGTGATCAGGCAATCGCGGCGTGTCTCGTAGGAACCATCTCCGCACGCTGAGCTGCTCCCTTCGCCTTGGGGACCACGGAGGAGCTCGCGAACCCGGCCGAGGTCTCGGTTCTGTTGAGCGAGAGCACGAGCCAGCACCAGGCGCCCCTGAGCCGCGAGGGCGCGGTCTCCTGAACTGAGGGCGATTCGATGAGCCCGTTTCGCCTGGGCTAGAGCGTCTTCGAGCCTGTTGAGATGAAAGAGCAATTTACAGCGATTGTCCAGTGCATTGACTTCGGAAGACCAATCGCGCCGTGATTCGAAGCCGTCCGCCGCTCGAGCGTAGAGCACCTCGGCCACCTCTGGTTGCGTCCACTCGATATTGCCGAGAAAGTGTGCAAACCACGGCTCGTCAGGAAAGCGGTGGACAAGCTGCTCGAGGCACTTCTTGGCCTCAGAAGCGTCTGCTCCTCCTTCACGGAAGGTCTGATACAGGAAAGAGCCTTCGGCTTTCGCTCCCAAGTCGCCACGGAGCTGCCAGGCGCAGTCGTTTGCCTCCCCACTCCCCGGGAAGAGAACGGAGACACCAAGCACGAGCAAGAGGCATTCGGCGCGCAAGAAGTGTCGTTACTCCTTACCCGGTCTTCGGCCCACCACCATCCCAGTCCGGCGGCGTTGCATCCTGCGTGGTCACCTTCCTGCCGAAGAACCCGAACTCAAACCGGGTCTCCTTGGTGCTCCTGCCCTGCCCGGCCCTTTGCTGGCCCTGCTGGGCGTGCTCGTCCGGCTGCCCGTCGGTCGACGCGTCCTGCTGGCCGCCGCTCGTTCCATCCGTTCCGGTACCGGTACCGGTCGACTCGCCCGTCGGATCCTCCGGGACTCCTCTCAAAGGTTCGCTCATCGTCTCTCTCCGGGGTCGGTGTTTGGAAGTGGTCCGCCGGGGGCGAAGTATTTCCCCTCGCCGGCGGAGCTCCGGGGTTGCATCGGAGGGAACGAGCGCTCGCGCCCGCTTCCCTCATCCGGCCTGTGGCCGGCTCTCCTCATTCGATCGCCGTGACGAAGGTCGGCGAGGCCACGGTCCGGCCGTCGGGCAGGTGGGCCTCCACCCGCCAGAGGACCTTGGCGCCGGAGGCGAGGCCGTCGAACGCCTTCGCCGGAACGGTGTACCTGGGCTCCTCGAGGTCCTCGGCCTGGTCCAGGGTGCGCAGATCCTCCGTCGAGAGCGAGAGGTCGTAGGTCGAGCCCTCCGGCGCGCCGCTCCAGGCGAGCTCGGCGTGGTCCCGTGGAAGCGGCTTGTCCTCGGGCACCTGGGAGTGGATCGTCACCTCGGCGCCCTGTCGGTAGACCGGCGCCTGGGTGGGTCCCGCCGGCCGCTCGCTCCACCACAGACCGGTGGCGACCAGGGCCAGGACCGCCGCGGCCGCCGCCGCCCACGGAGCGAAGGCGCGGGCCGGCCACCGGCTGGCCGGCGGCGTCGCGGGCTCCGTCCCCCCTTCCTCGCCGGCCGCCTCCTCTTCGAAGGCGCGGGCGAGGCGCCACGCCTCGGCGCACTCGCCGCAGGCGGCGAGGTGCTCCACCACGTCGCGTACCTCCCGAGGAGCCAGCTCGCCCCGGGCGGCGCGCCCGATCTGCTCCGGCGGAGGACACTCCTCCGGCCGCGGAGCGTGGCGGTCGGCCGCGAATCCTCGCCGCAGCCGCTCGCTTTCCTGATGGTCGATGATCATCTGCCGAACCCCTTCCGATCGAGACACCCACGCAGGTCGTCGAGACCGCGATAAATCAGGTTCTCGGCCCGCTTCGCCTTCCACCCGAGGAACTCGCCCACCTCCCGGATCTTGTGGCCCTGGAGGTGCAGCGTCACCGCCAGTCTTCGCGGGCGGATCAGCGTTTCGAGGCACCCGCGGATCGCGCGGCCGAGCTCGCTGTCGGAGGAGAGCCGCTCGGGATCGGCCGCAAGGGTCGGCTGGTCGTCCATGCCCGGCCCCTCGTCCAGGGGAACCTCCCGGCGCCGGCGCCGCCGTCGAATCTCGTCGACCACGGTGCTGTAGGCCGTCCTCCGCAAGTAGAACGTCGAGAACTCAACCGTTCCCTCACGCCGGCGGGCGATCTCCAAAACCTTGAGCAAGGCGCCCTGGACCAGGTCGTCGGCGTCGGCGGCGAGCCAGCGTGGACAGGTCTTGGCGACCGCCCGGACGAGCTGCTCCCGCAGCTCGGCGATCTCTTCCTCCGATAGAGCGCGCGAGGGGTCTCGGGGCACCGAACCAGTCTCTCCAGCAAATGTCGAACGACAGTCGAACGCGACAAGCTGGCGACATTATGACCCGATCCGGAGCGCGAGCGCTCGCAAGACCCGCTACGCTCCTCCGGAGGCTGGACTCACCGAGCTGTCACTTCGCCGGCCAGGCGCCGAGGAGGCGGCGGACGTCGACGAGCTGGCCCAGGTGGTAGGCGTTGTGGTCGCCCACCAGGAGGGCCTCGCGCAGGAGGTTCGCGCCGTCGGACCCTTCCCCGGACCAGGCGAAGGGCGCGAAGAGGTCGTTGGCGGGGTCGGCCACCAGCGCCCGCATCGCCGCGAGGTCGCGCCGGAAGGCCGCGACGCTCTCCTCCCAGGCGGCCTCGCTCGGCGGCTCCGAAGACTCCGGCCAGTAGCCTTCCGGCCACTTGGGCGACACCCAGTCCGGGTCGCGGCTGTACTCCAGGATGTCCCTCTGGGCGAGGCGCAGGTGCTCCAGGATCTCCCACGGCGAGTGGGGGAAGCCCTCCGGCCGTCGCCCGCGGAGCTCGGGGGGAATCCCCGCGATCACCCGAGAGAAGTCCACGTGGGCGCTCCGGGCGTCCATCTGGTCGGCGACCTGGCGCCGGAGCTCCCCGTCGGAAGGGCCGCTCACGACGGCTCCTCCTCGGCGTCTTCGTCGAACGTCCCGCCCTCGAGGCCGATGGAGAACATGCGCTCGAGGTCGTGGTGCGAGAAGACGCGGAAGGCGGTCAGGGTCTCGGAGTGGGTGATGCCTTCGATCTTGAGCATCCGGCTGGTCACCACCTCGGCCAGCTCGTCGGTGCCCCGGGTGCGCACCATGACCACCAGGTCGTAGCGTCCGGCGACCGAGTAGACCTCGGTGACCCCCTGGATCTCCAGGAGCGCCTGGGCGACCTCGTTGATCCTCTCTCCCCGGACGTTCAGCAGCACGACGGTCGTGACCATGGGATTCTCCTCTCGCTTCGCGGCTTGGCCGGGCGCGAGCCTCTCCGCGCCTCGGCTTCCTATAATGCCATTGTGCGCGACGAGCCCGTCCACGTGGTCGGCGGCGGCCTGGCCGGCAGCGAGTGCGCTTGGCAGCTCGCCCGGCGTGGAGTGCCCGTGGTGCTCCACGAGATGCGCCCGGTGCGCTCGACCCCGGCCCACAAGACCGCAGCGCTGGCGGAGCTGGTCTGCTCGAACTCGCTGCGGAGCGACGACCCGGAGCACGCGGCGGGGCTCCTGAAGCGGGAGATGGAGGCCTTCGGCTCTCTGGTGATCGGCGCCGCTCGGGAGGCGGCGGTGCCCGCCGGCAGCGCCCTGGCCGTCGACCGGGAGCGCTTCGCGGGCGCCGTGACCGCGCGCCTCGCGGCGGCGCCGGGGGTCGAGATCCGGCGCGAGGAGGTCACCGAGCTGCCGGCCGGCGACGTGGTGGTCGCCACCGGCCCCCTGACCTCGGACGCCCTGGCCGCCGCCCTCGGCCGCCTCCTGGGCAGCGAGTGGCTCTACTTCTACGACGCCATCGCCCCGATCGTCGACGCCGAGACCCTCGACCGCTCGAAGCTCTTCGCCCAGTCGCGCTACGGCAAAGGGAGCGGCGACGACTACCTGAACGCCCCCCTCTCCCGGGAGGAATACCTGGCCTTCCACCGGGCCCTCGTCGAAGCCGAGGTGATGCCGCTCCACGAGTTCGAGCGGGCCCTGTTCTTCGAGGGCTGCCTGCCGGTGGAGGAGATCGCCCGCCGCGGCGTGGACACCCTGCGCTACGGCCCCATGAAGCCGGTGGGCCTGACCGCCCCCGACGGCCGGCGGCCCTACGCCGTGGTGCAGCTGCGCCAGGAGAACCTGGCCCGGAGCCACTACAACCTGGTGGGCTTCCAGTCGCGCCTCAAGTGGCCGGAGCAGCGCCGGGTGTTCCGGAGGATCCCGGGGCTCGAAGCGGCCGAGCTCGTGCGCTACGGCCAGATCCACCGCAATACCTTCGTCAACTCCCCCACCCACCTCGACCCGCTCTACCGCCTGCGCGCCGAGCCCCGGGTGCGCCTGGCCGGCCAGCTCACCGGCGTCGAGGGGTACCTCGAGTCGGCGGCCAGCGGCCTCGCCATCGCCCTCTACCTGAGCCTCGAGAGGGCCTTGGAACGCCGGGGCGGTGGCCCGGGCCGGGAGGCGGACCTCGAGCCGATCCCCGCGACCACCGCCCTGGGCTGCCTCGCCCGCCACCTCACCGAGAGCGACCCCGAGCGCTTCCAGCCGGCCAACGTCAATTTCGGCCTGTTCGAGGACCTGCCCGGGAAGGTGAAGAAGCGCGAGCGCCGGGGCGCTTACGCCGAGCGCGCACGCCGCGAGCTCCTGGCCTGGGCGGCGCGGCAGGGGCTCGAGGCGAGCGCGGTCCCCTTCGAGGCGGCGGCGACGGGAGTCGAGCCCGACCCCCAGCCGGCCGTCGTGGCGGCGCCGTGACCCGGGCACCCGGACCGGATGCCCGGCCGGACGCGGAGACCGCCGCGCCTCCCGCCGGCTCCCTCGCCGCCCTGGTCTACCGCTATCTCCGCCATCTTGCCGAGGAGCGCAACCTCTCGGCCCACACCGTGCGCGCTTACGCGGGGGATCTCGAACGCTTCATCGCGTTCCTGGCACGGGACTTCCTGGCCCGTCCGGCGGGTGAGATCGCCCCAGGCGACGTGGACCGACTGGCCGTGCGCTCGTTCGTCGCCGCCCTCGGCCGCTCGGGCCTCGGACGCACCAGCCAGGGCCGGGCGCTCTCGGCGGTCCGCGGGCTGTTCCGCTACGCGGTGCGCGAGGGGGTCGTGGGCGCGAGCCCGGCCCACGGCGTCAAGACTCCGAAGGCGCCCAAGACCCTGCCGCGCCACCTGCGGCCCGGCGAGATCGAGAACTTGCTCGACAGCCCGGACGCCTCCGCGCCCCTGGGGCGGCGCGATCGGGCGATCCTGGAGCTCCTCTACGCCACCGGTCTGCGGGTGGGCGAGCTGGTGAGCCTCGGCTGGCCGGACCTCGACCTGTCGGCCCAGGTCCTGCGGGTCGTGGGCAAGGGGGGCAAGGAGCGGATGGTCCCCTTCGGCCGGCCGGCGGGCGAGGCCCTCCGCGCCTGGCTGGGCGACTGGCGGGAGGTGCGCCTCGAGGCCGAGGGGGCGGACCCCAGCGACGAACCGGTGTTCCTGAACCACCGGGGCTCGCGGCTCACCGCCCGCTCGGTGCGGCGGGTCGTCGACAAACACGTCGCCGCGGCGGCGGTGGCCTCGGGAGTCCACCCCCACACCTTGCGCCACACCTTCGCGACCCACCTGCTCGAGGCCGGGGCGGACCTGCGCTCGATCCAGGAGCTCCTGGGCCACAGCTCGCTCTCGACGACGCAGCGCTACACGCACCTGGACGTCGATCGCCTGCTCGGCGTGTACCGGGAGAGCCATCCAAGAGCAAAGTCCCGGAAGTGAAGAGCCTCCCGGGCCTGCCGGGATTTCTCAGGCTGGGCCTCTCCGTCCCCCCGCCGACCCTCTTTCCGAGCCCGCGCCGGCCCGGGCCTTCACCCACGCAGAGACCTGTTGGATCTCGCCCCTCACCCTCGCTCCCTCTCCCTCACCTCCGGGGGGCGAGGGACGCCCCCACCCTGCTGAATCGCTTCGCGACCGCTCGCTCTCCTTCCCAGCCCCTGGACGAAGGGTAGGTGCCCACCGCCAGGCTAGCCGCGGTGCGGCGCCTGCCTGCTACAATTTCCTCCCCATGGCCGGCGCTCCCCTCACCCGCTCCACCACCGTCCTGCTGGTCCGCAAGGACGGCAAGGTGTGCATGGCGAGCGACGGCCAGGTCACCCTCGGCCAGTCCACGATCATCAAGGCCGGCGCCAGGAAGGTGCGCCGGGCGGGCAAGAACGACGACGTGCTCGTGGGCTTCGCCGGCGGCGGCGCCGACGGCCTGACCCTGTTCTCCCGCCTCGAGTCCAAGCTCGATGAGTTCTCGGGCAACCTGGAGCGGGCGGTCGTGGAGCTGGCCAAGGACTGGCGAACCGATCGGGCCATGCGACGGCTCGAGGCGGTCATGCTGGTGGCCGACGGGAAATCGACCTTCTTCGTCGCGGGCAACGGCGAGCTGCTCCAGCCCGACGAGGCCGACGGCGGCGTGATCGCCATCGGCTCCGGCGGCAACTTCGCCCTGGCCGCCGCCCGCGCTCTGCTGCGCCACACCGACCTCTCCGCCCGCCAGGTGGTCGAGGAGGCGATGGGGATCGCCGCCGACCTTTGCGTCTTCACCAATCGCCACCTGACCGTCGAGGAGCTGTGAGCACCATCATCGAGAAGACCAACGAGCCGGTACCCTCCGGCCTGCACCTGGAAGACATGGCGCCGCGCCAGATCGTGGCGGAGCTGGACAAGTACGTCGTCGGCCAGCGGGCCGCGAAACGGGCGGTGGCGATCGCCCTGCGCAACCGTTGGCGGCGCCAGCAGCTCGACCCGGCCCTGGCCGAGGAGATCGCCCCCAAGAACATCCTGATGATCGGGCCCACGGGCGTGGGCAAGACCGAGATCTCCCGCCGCCTCGCCCGCCTCGCCCGCGCGCCGTTCCTCAAGGTCGAGGCCTCCAAGTTCACCGAGGTCGGCTACGTGGGCCGCG
>CAZIIB010000045.1:0-12130 GCA_964539125.1 uncultured Thermoanaerobaculia bacterium
CTTGTCGGGGTCGTCCCACTCCGGCCGCCAGCGGCGGTACATCCAGGGCCACATCTCCGGGCTCTGCCGGATGCGGCGCTCCATCGCCGCCAGGTAGAGCGCCGTGGTCTCCGCGACGCCTTGCCGGCCGCTGCCGCGCGGCTCGATGGCCGGCTCCACTTCCAGCCGGTACCCACCCGCGGTGGGGAAGGTGAAGACCGGGACCACGGGCGTGCCCCGCTTGAGGGCGATGAAGGCGGGGATCGGGCTGGTCAGGGAGAGGCGTCCGAAGAAGGGCACCGCGATGGCGTCCTCGTAGCGGGTTCTCAGGTCCATGGCGATGAGGATCCGGCCGCCGGACGCGACGACCCGGTACATCTGGCGGGCCGCCCCATCCTGGCTGATGATCTCGAGGCCGTGGCGCCGGCGCATCCGCTCCAGCTCGCGGTCGAAGTACGGGTTGCTCAGGCGCTCCGAGACCACGTGCAGGGACCTCGCCCGGTGGGCCAGCGTGTAGACGCCGATCTCGAAGCTGCCGAGGTGGGCTCCCATGAGGAAGAGGCCCCGTCCTTGGCGCTCCGCCGCCTCCAGGTGGTGCCAACCCTCGACGACCACCCGCCGCTCCAGCTCCTCCGGGGTGAAGCGCCTTGCCGAGAGGGCGTCGAAGGCGATGGCGCCGAGCTGGACGAAGCACGCCCGGCCGAGGCGGCGCCGCTCCGCCTCCGGCAGCTCGGGCAACGCCAGGTCGAGGTTCGAGTCGACCAGGCGGTGCAGGTCGCCGGCGAAGCGGGCGACGAGATGACCGGTGACGCGCCCCACGGGCCGTGCCCAGGAGTACGGCAGCGCGCGCAGAGCACCTCGGAGAGCGCGATAGCCGCCGTACTGGAGCTGGTGTCGAAGCTTCTTCACGGACGCTCGCCAGCCGGGGAGTGCAACGATTCTCCGCCCTGAGCGGGAGCCGGGTCAACCACGGCCGCCGGCACCCCCCGGGTTGCCAACACTTCGCCGAGAGGGTAGCTTCCGGCCGTCGTGCTCGCTTCCGACGGTCGCGAAGACGGTCTGCCGAGGAGCCTGCCGGAGCTTCTGGCTCGGGCCGCCCGGCGGTTTGCCCACCGCTCGGTCTACCTGGTGGACCGCCGCGGCCGGCACGAGGAGCGCCGCACCTACCCCGAGCTCCACCTCGCCACCCAGCGCACCGCCGCCCGGCTCGCGACGCTCGGCGTCCGCCGCGGCCAGCCGGTGCTGATCGCCCTCCCCACGTCGTGGGGATGGCTCGAAACCTGGTTCGGCACCCTGCTGCTGGGGGGCCTCCCCGTCGCGGTGGCGCCGGCTGGAGCGCTGGGCGCCTCGGAGGCCCAGATCCAGAAGCTCGACTGGCTCCTCGGCCACCTGGGAGCGGAGCGGGTCGTCTGCAGCGCGGCCTTTGGCCAGGCCGCCGAGCGCCAGGGGGCGCGCAGGGTGGCGGCCGCCGCGCTCGCGGTCGAAGAGATCGAGGACGTCGCCTTCTCCGGCCTGCCCGCGCCCGCGCCGGCCGACCCGGAGGAGACCGCCTACCTGCAGCTCACCAGCGGCTCGACCGGCTCGCCCCGGGCGGTGAGGGTGAGCCACCGCAACGCCCTCCACGACGCCACGTGGATCGACGAGGTCGTGGGCCTCCCCTACGGCGCGCCGATCCACACCTGGGCCGACGCCTGGGTCTCGTGGCTGCCACTCCACCACGACATGGGCCTGGTCGGCTGCCTGCTGAGCGCTCTGTTCTGCGGCCTGGACCTGTGGCTGCTCTCCCCCCAGGCTTTTCTCAGCCGTCCCCATGTCTGGCTGGAGCGCCTGGGTCGGTGCGGTGTCACCATGGCGACCGGACCCAACTTCGGCTACCAGCTCTGCGTGGAGCGCGTCCGCCCCGAACAGCTCGAGGGGATCGACCTCTCGCGCTGGCGAGTCGCCCTGTGCGGCGCCGAAATGGTGCGCCGGGAGACCAGCGAGGCCTTCTGCGCGAGGTTCGCCGCCAGCGGGTTCTCGCCGAACGCCTTCCGCCCTTGCTACGGGCTTGCCGAGGCCACCCTGGCGGTCACCGTGGACAACCGCGGCGAGGGTACGCGCACCCTTCCGGCACCCGAAGAGACCGAGATCGGCACCGGGATCTCCGAGGTGGTGTGCACCGGGGAGCCCTTTCCGGGCACCGAGCTGCGCGTCGTGGCGCCCGACGGGACCGCTCTCGCCGAAGGCCGGGTCGGAGAGGTCGAGGTACGGGGCCCGGGAGTCTTCGCGGGCTACTACAACGACCCCGAGGCGACGGACCGGACGCTGGTCGGCGGCTGGCTCAAGACCGGCGACCTCGGGTTCCTCCACCGCGGCGAGCTCTACCTCACCGGCCGCTCGAAGGAGGTGCTCATCATCCACGGCCAAAACGTCATGCCCGAGGAGCTGGAGCGGCAGGCGGACGCCGTCACCGGCGGCGGCGGGCTGTTTCGCGCCGCGGCGTTCTCCGTGACCGAGGGTCCCCGGGGCGAACAGGCCGTGGTCGTGGCCGAGATCGAGGACTCGCCTCCCGAGCAACTCCCGGCGCTCGCCCGGGAGATCCGCCGCCGGATCGGCGAGGCCCTGGAGCTGCCGCTCGCCGACGTCGTGTTCGTGCGCCGGGGGCGGATTCCGCGCACCACCAGCGGCAAGCTCAGGAGGACGGAGCTCCGGCAGCGCTACCTCGAAGGGCGCATCGACCGGCTCGGCTAGGAGCCTGCACGGGGTAGACTTCGCTCCGGCCGGAGGACCACGAGCGTTGAGTCAAAGCGAGCGAGCACTGGAAGTCATCGCCCGGGTGAGCGGCCGGGATCGCTCCCAGCTCGCGCCGGATCTTCAGCTCGTGGGCGACCTGGGGTTCGACTCGGCGCGGGCCCTGGAGCTGCTGGTCGAGCTGGAGGACAGCCTCGGCGTCGATCTGGCCGAGGAGGACGTCGCCGGCATGACGACGGTGGGCGACGTGCTCGCCGCGGTGGAGCGCGCCGCCGGCTGACAGCATCGCCCCCGCCCGCGGAATCAGAGGCGTCCCGCGCCACTCTCGCGGCGTTCTGCCCGGAACATCAGGGGGTCCCGGCTCCTCAGGTTGATCCGCGGCTCGAGCACCGGTGGCGCGTCCCCCGCATACCTCAGGCGGAGATGCCGGGCCACGAGGCCGACGTGGATCTGCATCTCGGCCTGGGCGAAGGTGATCCCGATGCAGCGCCGGGGGCCGGCCCCGAACGGGATGTAGGCGAAGCGGTGGCTCGGTGCCCCACCGTCGCGGAAGCGGTCGGGGTCGAATCTCTCCGGATCGCTCCAGAACTCGGCGTGGCGGTGCAGGAAGTAAGGCGCGATGAAGACGTCGGCCCCCGCGGGGATGGTGTAGGCGCCCACGGTGTCGGCAGCCAGCGCACGCCGCGACAGGAGCCAGCCCGGGGGGTAGAGCCTCAGGGTCTCGTCGAGGACCTGCCGGGTGTAGGCGAGCGAGCGGAGGCGGGCGGGGTCGCTCACCGCGGCGGCATCGAGGGCGTCGACCTCCCGGTGCATCTGCGCCTCGGCCGCCGCGTGCTGCGACAGGAGGTACCAGGCCCAGCCCAGGGTCGCGGCGGAGGTCTCGTGGCCCGCCACGATCAGGGTCGTGACCTCGTCGGTGAGCTGTCGGTCGCTCATCGGCTCGCCGCTCGTCGGGTGGCGCGCCGCCATCAGCATGCCGACCAGGTCGGACGTCGTTCGACCCTCGCGCCGGCGGCGCTCGAGGAGCTCGCGAATCAGGCGCTTCGGGGTGCGAAAGAGCTGAACCGTGGTGAGGTCCCGCTGCGCCTGCTCGGTCAGGAAGCCGAACGGATTCTCGCCGTGGCTCGCCACCATGGGGTCGAAGTCGTCCCCGAAGAGGCAACGGAGGATGATCTCCAGGGTCAGCCGAGCGACGTCCTCCCGGACGTCCAGGGTCTCGCCGCGCTCCGCCGCCTCCCGCCATCGGTCGAGGAGCTCCCGGTTGCAGTCCCACATGACGGCGGAGAGTCGTTCGAGGACCTCCTGGTGGAAGGCGGGTTGCATCATGCGGCGCTGGTGGCGCCAGAGCTCGCCGTCGCTGACGATCAGGCCGTCGCCGAGGAGCAACCGGACGCGGTCCCTACCCACGCCCTTGACGTAGTTTCCGTAGTTGGGGCCCAGGACCTGCCGCACGTGGTCCGGGTGGTTCAGCACCACCGAAGGGGCCTCCCGGGTCGCCGGGAGCACGCCGACGACGTCGCCGAAGCGGGCCAGGAGCTCGGCGAGGACCGGGAACGACTCCTCTCGGATATCGAGGTCGAAGCGCCGGTCCGGCCCCGGCGGGAAGTCCGAGGGGACGGGTCGGTCTGTCATCGCGGCGACTCTAGCAGCGCAGGGAACCAACCGGCGCCGGCCCGGCGACCGGGACCCTCGTTCGGAGGTAGGATGCGAAGCGCCTCGATCGCGGTCCTCGCGACGGGTAACCCGACGACTGGAGGTCGACCGAATGCGCATGATCCTGAACGTCACGATGCCGCCCGAGCCGTTCAACACGCTGGTCCGCGAGGGCAAGGCCGGCGAGACCCTGGGCCGGATCCTCGACGAGATCAAGCCGGAGGCGATCTACTTCACCGAGCACGACGGCAAGCGGGGCGCGGTGGCGGTGGTCGACGTCGCGGGCCCCTCGGCGATCCCGGGTGTGTGCGAGCCCTTCTTCCTCAGCTTCAACGCCGAGTGCCGGCTGCGCATCGCCATGTCCGGAGAGGATCTCCAGCGCGCCGGCCTCGCCGAGATCGGCGAGCGCTGGGGGTAGGGCGCCGCGCTACGCCCCGGCCGGCTGTTCGCCGCCCGGGGCATCGGCCGCATCTTTCTCGGGCACCTCGTCGGCCGGCGGTGCCAGCGGCTTCATCAGCGCCAGGGTGGCCGGCCGCCGCTTCGGCTTGGTGCCCCGCAGCGACTGGATGCCCTGCTGAATGCGGTTCGCCAGCTCCCGCTCGTCGCGCAGCGACTGGGTGACGAGCTCGGCGCGCTTGATCTCGAAGTCGATCTGGCCGAGCTTTTCGGCCACGTGGTCGACGACGGACTTCTGCTCCCGGAAGTTCTCGAGGTTCACCGTCAGGTCGTCGAGGATGTTGGTCAGGGCGTCGATCTTGATCTCGGCCTCCTCGACGGCCGAGAGCTTTCCCTGGAGCCGGGTGAACCTCGAGTCCAGCTCTCCGGCCCGCGCCGCCACGCCGTCGAGCTGCTGGCGGGCCTCGGCGATCTTCTGTGCCGCGGCGACCACCTCGGCCGCGCTCCGCCGGCTCTCGTCACAGGTGTCGTAGATCCCGTCGACCTCGCGCTTGATGCGCTCCACGAGCGCCTGGCGAGAGGTGATCCGGTCGATCTTGCGGTCGAGCCCTCCGAGGGACTCTTCGAGGCCGTCCATCTTCGCTTCGTACCGTGAGAGGGCCGCCTCGCGCTCCCGCAAGGCCTCGCGCCGGTCTTGGAGCTGGGCCTGGAAGCTCTTGAGCTCCTCGAACTCCTGGGCGAGGACCTGCCCCTTCTCGCTCAGCTCCCGCTGGTGCTCCTCCAGCGCCTCGGCCTCCTCTTCCCAGGCCTCGCGGGCTTCGAGGGCGCGCCGGCCTTCGGCGGCCACCCGCTCGACGTCGCCTGCCTGGCTCTCGATGCGGCCGTCGAGATCCTCGAGCCGCGCCGCGAGGGCGCCCATGCGCTTCTCGCCCTCACCGAGCGTGCTCTCCAGCCCCTCCGTACGCTGGAGCATCCGCTGGACCCCCTGCAGGCGACCCTCCAGGTCGGCCATCTGGGTCTCCATCTCCCGGAGCTGGCCGGAGCTCTGGATGGAGGCGGCGAGCTTCTTGAGATCGGTCAGCTCTTCCTTCAGACCGCTCTGGGCCACCTGCATCGCCTCGAGATCGCCCTGGCGCGCGAACTGGTCGTCCAGGCGCCGGTCGATCGCCTGGCTCAGCTCGTCCAGACGGTTGAGCCTCGCCTCGACGCCTTCGACGAACTCGAGGCGCGACTCGAGCACCGCGGAACGGCCTTCGAGATCGTCGGCCAGTCCCTGCACTCCGAGGAGCCGGGCGTGCACCTGGTCGACCTCGTCGAGCCGGCGCGAGATCTCCTCGATCTTGCCCTCTGCGGCGGCGCGGTTGCTCTGGAACTCCGCCAGCATCGCCGCCACGTCGCCGACCTCTCGTTGGGTCTCGCCGAGGGAGCTCAGCCGACCGCGGGTCTCTTCGTAGACCCTGTCCAGCTCGTCCAGACGGTTGCCCACCTCGTCGATCACCGACCGATGCTCGGCGATGGTCCTCATCCTCTCCTCGACCTCGGACGAGGACCCGTCGAGGGTCTCCATCCTCCCGTCGAGATCGGCCAGGGCCTCGGAGCGCCGCTCCACCCGTTCGACCAGCTCTTCGATCCCGCCGAGGCGGGTGAGGAGCTCCTCGCTGTTCTCCCGGACCCGGGCGACGTCTCCCTCGCGCTCGCCCAGCTCGTCGAGGAGCCGCTGTTGCTCGCCGAGGGTGTCCGCGAGCTCGCGCACCCGCGCGTTGGCCAGGTCGAGCTGCTCGCGGAGCATCTCCGAGCGGGCGAACCGCTCTTCCAGGCCGTCGACCGTCGAGGAGATGCGCTCGTCCAGCTCCCGGCTCTTCCGGTCGACCTCCTGGCGGTGGCGGTTGGTCTCCTCGAGCTGCGCGACGAGATCTTCGTGGAGCTTCTGGAGGGCCCGGACCTTGGACTCGGAGCCCTGGACCAGGCGGCTTTCCTCGGACACCTTCTGGACGCGGACCTCGATACCGCGGACCAGCTCGTTGACCTGGCGCGACTGGACCTCGGCCCGCTCGAGCGCCTGGTGGGCGGCGCCCAGGGCCTGCGTCTTGTGCGCCACGTGCTGCGACAGCGCATGGAGCTTGTGGAGCTGCTCTTCGCTCTGCCGAGCCAGGGTCTTGGCGGTGGCGAGACCCGAGAGCATGTCCTCGAGGCCCTCGGCCATCTCCTTCGCCTGGGCGAGCTCCTGGCCGATTCCCGCGCCGCTCTCCCTCAGCCGCTGGAGCTCGCCTCGGAGGGTCTCCGCGCCCCGGCTGAGCTCCTTGTAGTCCTCGTCCACCGAGGAGGCCCGGGTCTCGAAGTGCTCGAGCCACTCGCGGATGCCCCGCACCTTGTCGTCGACCGCCGCGAGCTCGCGGGTCCGCCGCTGGAACTCCGCGATCTTCTTCCCGGCCTGGCTGCCGTTCGTGACCAGCTTCTCCACCTCTCGCGCGGCTTTCTGGGCCGCCTCGCTCTGGGGAGAGATCTCGTCCATCCGCTCGCCCGTCTCCCGCAGGTGCTCGTCGATCTGGTGCGTCCGCGACTCCAGGGCCGACAGGAGGCTCGCCAGGTCCTCCGCAGCCCCCATGCGATCCCTGAGCTTCTCCTGCTCCGACGACAGGAGGCTCAGGCGCCGGTCGAAGGCGTCGAGCGCCGCCCGGGCCTGGCGCAGCGCCCGGAGCTTGGCGTCGGTCTGCTCGAGCACCTCGCTCAGCTTCGCCCTCTCGTCGGCGGCCAGCGCGGCCAGCCGGTCGAGGTCCTCTGTGGACACGTTCTCTTCGGGGCCCTGAAGGAACCGGGAGATCAGGGAAGGCATGGGAGTCCTCCTTCGGAATCTGGATTCGAAGTCCAACCTCGACCACATGTAGAGACGACTCTGAGGGAGTTGTAAGCAAGGGACGAGCCGCCGGGGCGATGCCCGAGGAACGCGCCTCGCCGACTTCGAGCGGGCCCTCGACTGCCAATGGGTGTCGGTCCCGGGTGACAGAGGTTGTCAAGGCCGGACCGGAGACGCCGGGCCGGGCTAGACTCCTTCCATGCGCAGGGCCGTCGTCGGGGTGATGGGATCGGGCTCGGAGGAGCACCGGGAGCGGGCGGAGATCGTCGCGGGGGTGTTGGCGAGCCTTCCCGTCGACCTCCTGACCGGGGGCGGGCGAGGCGTCATGACCAGCGTCAGCCGGGCCTTCGCCGAGCAACCGGGGCGGCGGGGCCGGGTGATCGGCGTACTCCCCTGCCGGGAGGACGACCCTCTCCACCGCCCACCGCCCGGCTACCCGAACCCGTGGGTCGAGCTCGTCATCCGGACCCACCTGCCGTACAGCGGCGAGCGGGGCACCGATCCGCTGTCCCGGAACCACGTCAACGTCCTCTCCTCGGACGCGATCGTCGTCTTGCCCGGCGGCACGGGGACCGCGTCCGAGGTGGCCCTGGCGCTGCGCTACCGGCGGCCGGCGATCGGCTTCCTGGAGCGCGGCGAGATGCCGGGTCTCCCCCCGGCGCTGCCGGTGACGACCGACCCCGAGAGGCTCCGGGCCTTCCTCGAGAGCGCTTTGGTTGGAACTTCCGGCACCTCCGGGCCGTAGCGTCGACCATGACTACCGAACCCGCCGAACCCACCGAACGGGGACTCGGAGCCGCGCAGGTGCGCTGGCTCCTCACCGGGGCGACCTTCGTCTTCTATCTCCTCACCCTGCGCGGCTACGGCTACTTCCGCGACGAGCTCTACTACCTGGCCTGCGGCCGGCACCTCGGCCTGGGCTACGTCGACCAGCCGCCGGCGATCGGCTGGCTCGCCGCCGCCGTGCGCTCGACGCTCGGCGACTCCCTGGTGGCGATTCGCCTGCTCCCCGCCCTGGCGGCCGTGGCCACGGTCTGGGTCGCCATGCGCATCGCCGCGCGCCTCGGCGGCGGCCGCTGGGCGCAGGGTCTGGCCGGCCTCGCCACGCTCCTGGCGCCGGTCTACCTGAGCCTGTTCAGCATCTTCTCCATGAACGCCTTCGACCTCCTGGCCTGGGCCGTCCTGTGGTGGCTCGCGGTGGCGCTGCTCGACCGGCCGGGCGAGGCGCCTGGAGCCGGCGACGGCGGGCCGCTCGTCCGACGAGCAGATCCCCGGCTCTGGCTGGTCTTCGGACTGGTCGCGGGAATCGGCCTCGAGAACAAGACCAGCGTGCTCTTCCTGGGCATGGGGCTCGCCGTGGGCCTGGTCGTCGCCCGGCGCTGGGACGTGGTGCGCTCGCCCTGGCTGTGGCTGGGAGGAGCCTTGGCGGCGCTGCTCTTCGCGCCGTACCTCGTCTGGCAGGTGAGCCACGGCTGGCCGACCCTCGAGTTCATGGAGAACGCGCGGCTCTACAAGAACGCCGTCCTCTCGCCGTGGCGGTTCGTCTCCGCGCAGATCCTCCAGGTCGGGCCGGTGGCCCTGCCCCTCTGGCTCGCCGGCCTCGCCTGGCTCCTCGGCTTCCGGCGTGGACGGCCATGGCGGGCCCTCGGCTGGGCCTACCTGGCGATCCTGGTGGTCATGATCTTCAACCACGCCAAGCCCTACTATCTGGGCCCGGCCTACACCCTGCTCTTCGCTGCCGGCGGCGTGGCCCTCGAGGACCGGCTCTCTGGGGCGCGGCTCCGCTGGCTCCGCCCCGCCTACGCCGCCCTGCTCCTCGCCGGCGGCGCCTTGATCGCGCCCCTCGCGAAGCCGCTGTTGTCCGAGGACCACCTGGTCGCCTACAGCCGCGCCCTGGGCATGCAGCCCGGGACCGACGAGCGGCACGCGGTCGGGCGCCTGGACCAGTTCTTCTCCGACATGCACGGCTGGCCGGAGCTGGCGGAGGCCGTGGCCCGGGTTTACCACCGTCTGCCCCCGGCCGACCGCGCCCGGGCGTGCGTCTTCGGCCAGAACTACGGCGAGGCGGGAGCGATCGACCTCTTCGGACCCGCCCTGGGCGTGCCGGGCGCGATCTCGGCCCACAACAGCTACTTCCTCTGGGGACCGGGGCGCTGCACCGGCGAGGTGCTGATCGTCATCGGAGACCATCGCGAGAAGCTGGAGGAGCTCTTCTCGTCGGTCGAGGAGGCCGGCGCCTTCACCTGCACCGACTGCATGCCCTACGAGAACCACCAGAGCCTTTGGGTGGCCCGGGGCCTGAAGAAACCCCTCGCCGAGCTCTGGCCGCAGATCAAGAACTTCAACTGAGGAGGGCTTCGCCGGAACGACCTCGGTGACTCGCCGGCCTCGACTTCGAGACCTGGGGCCCCCGCCCACGGCCGGCGGCTCGGCGAGACCGGAGCGGCCCGGGCCTCTACCGCCGCAGAGACTCATCGGATCCCCCCCGCATCCCCTCGATCCCCTTCCCACCCCCGAGGGGGGAAGGGGACGCCCCCTCCCAAGACCGAGGAGGGCTTCGCCGGAACGACCTCGATGACTCACCGACCTCGACTTCGAGACCACGGGCCCCCGCCCACGGCCGGCGGGCTCCGGGTAGGATGGCGCGGACTTTCCCCGCACCCGTCCCGCGCTCCCGATGCCGAACGACCCAGCCTCGTCCGCCACGCCGCCTCTGGGCTCCGGGCCCGGGCTGCGGCGGGTGGTGGGACGCTGGGAGATCCTGGCGCTGGCGCTCAACGACGTCATCGGGAGCGGCGTCTACCTGCTGCCGATGGCGGCGGCTGCCCTCCTCGGTCCCTGGAGCCTCGCCGCGGTCGGGGTGGCGGGCCTCGCCGTGCTCCTGCTGGTGCTCTGCTTCGCCGAAGCCTCGAGCCGCTTCGACGCGCCGGGGAGCGCCTACCTCTACGCCCGTACCGCCTTCGGGCCGCTGGTCGGCTTCGAGGTCGGCTGGATGACCTGGGTCGCGCGCGTCTCCTCGGTGGCGTCGCTGTCGGTGGGGTTCGCCCAGGCGCTCTCCTACCTGGTGCCAGGTGCCCACGCCGGGATCGGCCGGGCCCTCGCCATCGCGCTGCCGGTGCTGGCCTTGACCGCGATCAACGTGGTCGGGGTCAAGTCCGGGGTCCGGGCCTCGGTCTTCCTGGTGATCGTCAAGGTGCTGCCACTGCTGGTCTTCGTCGGCGCCGGCGCCTGGTTCGTCTCCTCGGCGCGCATCGCGGGCCAGGCGGCGACCGCCCCGGGCGGCCTGGGCCACAACCTGGGACCGGCGGCGCTTCTCCTGCTCTTCGCCTACGCCGGGTTCGAGAACACGCCGGCGGCGGCGGGCGAGTTCCTCGACCCGAAGCGCGACGTGCCGTTCGCCCTGATCGCCGAGATCGCCATCGTCACGGTGCTCTATCTCGCCGTCCAGTGGGTCGCCCTGGGCACCCTGCCGCACCTGGCCGACTCGCAGACGCCGCTCGCCGACGCGGCGCAGACGTTCCTCGGCTCGTGGGGCGGCTGGCTCCTCACCGTGGGCGCCATGCTCTCGATCCTGGGCACCAACAGCAACACCATCCTCGCCGGCCCGCGCTACCTCTTCGCCCTGGCCGAGGACGGCTTCGGACCGCCGGCCCTGGGCCGGGCCCTCGCGCGCGTCCACCCGCGCTACCGGACGCCGGCGGTGGCGATCCTCGCCCAGACGGTGATCGCCCTGCCCCTCGCCCTCTCGGGCACGTTCATCGGCCTCGCCGCCCTGTCGGTGGTCGCCCGCCTCGCCACCTACCTGGGGACGGCCGCCGCCGTGCCGGTGCTGCGCCGCAAGATGCCAGCGAGCGCCGAGACGCTGCGCCTGCCGGGCGGGCCGGCGATCCCGCTGGCCGCTTGCCTCCTCTCGATCGGGCTGGCGGCGAGCGCCGGCCTCGAGAACCTCCTGGCGGCGGCGGCCGCCCTGGTCGTGGGCGCCGTGCTCTTCGCCCTGGGACGGCGGGGAGGTAGCGCCGGAGGCTCCTGAGTATCATGACGCGGTGAGCTCCCTTCCAGCGGCGCCCCCCGGGCAGACCGGGGCGGAGGAGGTGGCCGACCACCAGCCCTTGTTCCGATCAGGGATCCGGTCCGGTCTCTTCGCCTGGCGCTCGCCGGTCCGGGACGCCGAGACGGGGGGGACCGGCTACGAGGTCACCCGCTTCCTCCTGCTCCGCGGCCTGGGGGCGATCTACGCCGTCGCGTTCCTGGTCGCCGCCCTCCAGCTCGTGCCCCTGGTCGGGCACCTGGGCATCCTGCCGGCGGACCGGTTCCTCGACCGGGTCGCCGACGCCGTCGGCGGCCGCCGCCAGGGCTTCCTGACCCTGCCGTCGCTCTTCTGGCTCGGCCTCTCGGACACGGCGCTCCGCGTCGTCGCCTGGACCGGCTTCGCCCTGGCGATGGCCGTGGTGCTGGGCCTGGCGGACGTGCCGATCCTCTTCGCCCTCTGGGCGCTCTACCTCTCCATCGTCCACGTGG
>CAZIIB010000046.1:0-1947 GCA_964539125.1 uncultured Thermoanaerobaculia bacterium
CTTGGCGTCGGAGAAGAACATCAGCGTGTTGTCGTACTCGAACAGCTCGTTCTTGATGGCGGCGAAGCCCGGCGAGAGGCTCCGCTTGATCACGATCACCGTGCGCGCCTCCCAGACCTGGAGCACCGGCATCCCCCAGATCGGGCTGCCCGGCGTCTTCTCGGCGGCCGGGTTGACCACGTCGTTGGCGCCCACCACGATCACCACGTCGGTGTCCTTGAACTCGGGGTTGATCGTGTCCATCTCGTAGAGCTGCTCGTACGGCACGTCGGCCTCGGCCAGGAGCACGTTCATGTGGCCCGGCATGCGTCCGGCCACCGGGTGGATGGCGTAGGAGACCTTGGCCCCGCGGGCCTCGAGCAGGTTCGCGAGGTCTTTGACCGTGTGCTGCGCCTGGGCGACCGCGAGGCCGTAGCCGGGCACGAAGATGACCGACTCGGCGCTCTCGAGGATCATTGCGGCGTCCTCGGCGGTGCACGAGCGCACGGTGCCGTACTCCGAGGCGGGCCCGCCGGGCGTCGTCGCTTGCACCCCGAAGCCGCCGAACAGCACGTTGGCGAGCGACCGGTTCATCGCATCACACATGATGCGGGTCAGGATCAGCCCGGAGGCGCCGACCAGCGCGCCGGCGATGATGAGGAGGTTGTTGTCCAGGACGAAGCCGGTCATGGCGGCGGCGAGGCCGGAGTAGGAGTTCAGGAGCGAGATCACCACCGGCATGTCGGCGCCGCCGATGGGGATCACCAGCATGACGCCCAGGATCAGGCTGGCGGCCAGCACCACCAGGGCCAGGATCGCGATCAGCCCGGTCTCGCCGGTGCCGAAGGCGAAGTAGATGCCGAGCCCCAGCGAGGCGAGGAGCAGCAGCACGTTGATCACGTGCCGGGCGGGCACCAGCACCGGTTGACCGTTGACCTTGCCTGCGAGCTTGGCGTACGCGATCACCGAGCCGCTGAAGGTCACACCCCCGATGAGGATCGACAGGACCACGGTCAGGGCCGAGGAGCCGCCGAGGATCTCGGACAGGCGCTGGGTGGAGCCGGGCTCGATGCTGTCGGTCCAGATCACCGACAGGGCGACCAGGGCCGACGCGATGCCGCCGGCGCCGTTGAACAGGGCGACCATCTCGGGCATGGAGGTCATCTTGACCTTGATCGCGGCGACGGCGCCGATGGCGCCACCGACGGCCACGCCGGCGAGGATCCACCGGTAGTCGATGCGGCCCATGAGCACGAGGGTGGCGACCACCGCCAGGAGCATGGCGAGGCCGGCGATGGCGTTGCCCCGGCGGGCGGTACGCACCCGGGTCAGGCCCTTGATGCCGTAGATGAAGAGGATCGCCGAGAGCAGGTAGAGGATCGGGACGAAGACTTGATGGACCATGGCTCGTTGCTCCCTAGCTCTTCTTCTTGCGGCCGAACATCTGGAGCATCCGGTCGGTGACCATGAAGCCCCCCACCACGTTGATGGTGGCGAAGATGACGGCGAGGCAGCCCAGCACGTTCGACATGGTGATCGAGCCGGTCTGGGCGGCGATCAGGGCGCCCACGATGGTGATGCCCGAGACGGCGTTGGCGCCGGACATGAGCGGGGTGTGGAGCGTGGGCGGGACTTTGGTGATGATCTCGAAGCCGACGAACATCGCCAACACGAAGACGTAGATGCCGAAGAGCAGGTCTGCGGTCACGGGGTCACCTCCTGGAGGCTCTTGGCGGTGGGCTCGTGGACGATCTCGCCGCCATGGGTGAGCAGGCTCCCGGCGAGGACCTCGTCCTCGAGGTCGAGGCCGATCGCACCCTCCTTGACCATCAGGTCGAGCAGGGCGAGGACGTTGCGGGCGTAGAGCGTGCTGGCGTCCTCGGGCATGGTGGCGGCGAGGTTCGAGGGGGCGAGAATCGTCACTCCGCCCTCGCGGACGACCTCGTCGGCGCGCGACAGCTCGCAGTT
>CAZIIB010000046.1:2047-12084 GCA_964539125.1 uncultured Thermoanaerobaculia bacterium
GAATCGTCACTCCGCCCTCGCGGACGACCTCGTCGGCGCGCGACAGCTCGCAGTTGCCCCCCTGCTCGATGGCGAGGTCGACGATCACGGCGCCGGGACGCATCGCGTGGACCATGTCGGCCGTGATCAGCCGGGGCGCCGGCTTGCCGGGCACCAGCGCGGTGGTGATCACGGCGTTGGCGTGGGTGAGGTGCTGGGTGACGATCTCGCGCTGGCGGCGCAGGAAGTCCTCGCCCATCTCCCGGGCGTAGCCGCCCTCGCCCTCGCCCGACTCCTCGAGCGGGAGCTCGATGAACCGTCCGCCCAGGGACTCGACCTGCTCCTTGACCGCCTCGCGGATGTCGGAGACCTCCACGATGGCGCCCAGGCGCTTGGCGGTGGCGATCGCCTGGAGGCCGGCGACGCCGGCGCCCATGATCACCACGCGCGAGGGCGGGATGGTGCCGGCGGCGGTCATGAGCAGGGGGAAGTAGCGGCCGAGCTCGGTGGCGGCCAGGAGCACGGCCTTGTAGCCGGCGATCGAGGCCTGGGAGGAGAGGGCGTCCATGCTCTGGGCGCGGCTGATCCGGGGGACGAGCTCCATGGAGAGGGAGGTGACCCCCCGCTCGGCGAGGCTCTGGGCGAGGTCGGCGTTCTTGTACGGGGCGAGCAGTCCGATGAGGATCGAGCCCTTGTGCATCGAAGCGGCGCGCTCCGGGGCCGGCGCGCGGACCACGAGCACGGCGTCAGCCGAGCTCCAGGCCTGGGTCGCGTCGGAGCCGGAGACCACCCGGGCGCCCGCCTTCTCGTAGGCGGAATCGGAGAACCAGGAAGCGGCGCCCGCGTCGGATTCGACGGTGATGGCGAGGCCGTCCTTGACCATCTTGTGGACGGTCTCGGGGGTGGCCGCGACGCGGGTCTCTCCCGTCTCGGTCTCCTTCGGGATGAAGACTTCCGTCATGGGTTCCTCTGTTGTCGTTGTGATGGTTGGCTAGGAGTGCGGTCGGGGCCCGCGGGGGAGGAGAGGGCGGATGCCGGGCCGGGAGTGATCCTACCAGGGGGAGGGGGAGGTGGCGCAAGGCGCCGAAGGGGTGGGGATGGGGGCGCGCCGGGGTGGGTCGGGGGTGGGTTTCGGGGTGGGAGGCTCGACCAGAGCCACTCCGCCGCTCCGATCGCATCTGATGGCCATCCAAGAGAGTTGGATGGACGCCTCAGGGCTCGGCGATCCAGTCGCCGGTGCGGCTCGCGCGGGCGGGGTCGAAGACTTCGAGGGCGAGGGTCTCGGCAGCTTCGGTCAGACGGCCGTCGCTGGCGGCGAACGCGACCTCGAGGCCGGCGTCGCGGAGCTCGAGGGCGCTCGCCAGGTGCACCGCGTCGGCGCCGCGCAGCGGAAAGTCGGCACAGAGGCCGGGGATCCAGCGACGAGCCGCTGGGCTCGAGGCGACCCGGATCACGGCTTGCCAGTCCTCTTCGAACCGCGCGCAGAGGACGGTGTGCTCCTTGGGAGAGAGAAGCGATTCGCGGCGCCGGCGCGCGAAGGCTGCGTACACTTCCGCGTAGGCCAGGACCGACAGGGCGAGCCGACCGAGGCCGACTCGCTCGGCCATCTCCACGCTGCCGATCTCGTCGAAATAGAGCTTGATGAAGGCGCTCGTGTCAGCGAACAGGATCACCGACGATCCTCGAGCACCATCTCGGAAGCCGTCTTGCCGCGGGCGGGAATCCTCGGGCCGGAGAACGGGGCGGATGCCTCCGGTTGCGGGAGCTCGATCAGGTTCTGAGCAGCGAGCTGCCGGAGGCGGCCCTCCTCGTCGAGCCCCTCCACCTCCGCCAGGGGTACCAGTGCCGCGACCGGACGTCCATTGCGCATGACGAGTATCCTCTCTCCGCTCTCGGCGCGTCGCAGATAGGCCGAGAGCTGGTCCTTGAGCTCACGTGTGCTGACAGGTGCCATGAGCGCCTCCGTGGCCATTGTAGCCACAGACGCCGCGACGTGCAAGGAAGCGACCTCGGCCTCGACCTTCCGGTTCACCGGCGGCCCGCGCCCGGTTGTCACCGGACGGGAGGGTTCGGCAACCTCTGTTAGTGGTGCCGGTCCCGTTCCCGGGAGGCCGGGACGTATCGATCGTGGAAGGAGACGTCATGAGCGAGACCGTCGGGGTGGTGACCGCGAGCGTCCTCAACCTTCGTTCCGAGCCCTCGACCGCGAGCGCCGTGCGCGGCAAGCTGCCGCGGGGGACCCGCGTCACCGTGCTCGAGCCCGCCGGGGCCTGGTACCGGGTCGAGGCCGGGGACCGGAAGGGGTTCGTCCACGGCGACTGGCTGACGATCCTCGACGACGCGCCAGCCTCGGGCTTCCTCCACGAGCGCCGGGACCTCCTGTCGATTCCGCTGGGGCCCGCGGCGGCGGATGAGATCCGGGTCGAGCCCGGCTTCAGCTCCACGGAGCGCCAGGCGGCCCGGACCTGGAACGGCCAGGGCGGGCTGCTCGGCGCTTTGAGCGGCGCGGTGAGCGTACCGGCGGCGGGCTCGGTGGCCGTGCTCTGCGTCGAGTCGGGCGGGCGCGGCTTCGCCGCCGACGGCCGGATGATCATCCGCTTCGAGAACCACCATTTCTGGAAGTGGTGGGGCAAGGACCATCCGGAGATCTTCGACGAGCACTTCCGCTTCCATTCGGGAAAGCGCTGGCTCGGGCACGAGTTCCGCGCCTCGGACGGCGATCCGTGGTCCGACTTCCACGGCAACCAGGCCGCCGAGTGGCGGGTCTTCGACTTCGCCCGCAAGCTCGACGAGACCTCGGCGATCCGGTCGATCAGCATGGGCGGGCCGCAGATCCTGGGCTCGAACCACCACCTGCTGGGCTACGACACGCCGCGCGAGATGTTCGACCACTTCCAGTCCGACGTCCGCTTCCAGATCCTCGGTCTGTTCGACTTCGTCAAGGGCCCGGGGACCACGTCGCCGATGCTCGAGGCCCTGCGGCGGGGGCGCTTCGAGGAGTTCGCCAGCCGCTACAACGGTCCGGGCCAGGCGGCCGAGTACGGTGGCCGCATCCAGGGCTTCGTCGAGGCCTTCGAGGCGGTGCGCCCCGCCTGAGCCTTCTGTGGGCCGGAAGGTCGGGGCGGGAGGGCGAGGCCGCACCTCTATAATCGAGTTCGCCGATGCCCCGGCCGCCGCCGGGGCGCGCTCACCGAACCGCCGTAACCTCGCATCACCGGAGACCCCGCCCATGGAGACCCCTCTCGAGATCCGTCCCAAGCCGATCGCCCGCGTCCTCGACCTCGTGCCCCCCGAGAGCCAGCAGATCCTCAACCTGAGCCTCGAGGAGGCTCGCGCCCGGGTGCTGGCCGCCGATCCTGAGGGGGTGCTGGGGATCCACGGCTCCTTCGCCCTGGTGGCGCGCGAGGGCGAACGCGTGCGCCTCGCCCGGAGCCTGGACCGGCCGCTGCGCTACTTCCTGGCCAAGGAGGCGAGCGGACCCATGCTGGTGGTGGCCGAGCGGATCGACGCCATCCGCGAGTGCCTGGAGGCGGAGGGCTACGGAGAGCAATTCCACCCCAGCTACACGCGCATGGTGCCGGCGCATCACGTCCTGACCCTCCGGCTGATCGGCTGCCCGGACCCGAACCCCACCTACCGGCGCTTCTTCGACCCGCCGCGGGGCGTCCTGCCGCCGGACCTCGACCGCATCGGCGAGCTCTACGTGGGCGCCCTCGCCGAGGAGCTCCGCTCCTGGCTCCTCGCCGTTCCCGAGGACGAACCCATCGGCGTTCCGTTCTCCGGCGGGCTCGACAGCGGCTCCGTGCTCCTCACCCTGGAGCACGTGCTCCGCGTCCTGGGCCGGAGCCCGGCGCGCCTCAAGGCCTTCACCCTGGCGGTCGACGGCGGCGGCGGCGACGCCCGCCAGGCCCGGGAGTTCCTGCGCGCGGTCGACCTGGAGATGCTGGGCGAGACCATGGAGGTGCCGGCCTCCGCCCTCGATCCGTTCGAGGCGGTGGCGGTGATCGAGGACTACAAGCCCCTGGACGTCGAGTGCGCGGCGGCGGCGCTGGCGCTGATGCGGGGGATCCGGGAGCGCTACCCGGACTGGCGCCTGCTGGTGGACGGCGACGGCGGCGACGAGAACCTCAAGGACTACCCCCTGGAGGAAGGGGGCGAGCTCACCATCCGCAGCGTCGTGGGAAACTCCATGCTGTACCAGGAGGGCTGGGGCGTCGACGCCATCAAGCACTCCCTGACCTACTCGGGCGGCTACAGCCGGGGGTGTGTGCGAACCTACGCGCCGGCCGTCCGCCTCGGCTTCGCGGCCTTCAGCCCGCTCACCCGCCCGTCGGTCGTCCAGGTGGCCGAGGCCATCCCGTTCGACGAGCTCACCCGCGGCTCGACCGAGCGGCTCTACGCCTTGAAGGGGGAGGTTCTCGCCCGCGGCATCAAGGCCGTGACCGGCCGCGATCTGCCGGTCTACGCCAAGCGCCGATTCCAGGACGGTGCCGTGGGAGAGGACGCGCACGCGGCGAGCCTCGGCCACGAGGAGCTGCGCTATCGCGGGCATTTCCTGTCACTCTTCGGGTGAGCCGGGCGTGACGGCGGCCGGCGCCCTCACCGCGCGGCGGATCCGGGAGCTGCGGGGGGCCAAGGAGCCTCCGGATCCCTGGCGGCCGGTGGCGGCGCTGAGCGAGGAGGAACGCCTGGCCGGGGCCGGTCCGCCGGTCGTGGCGCCGTCGCTCACGCTCTTCCTGGCGGGCGCCGAGTGCCCCTTCACCTGCGTCTTCTGCGACCTCTGGCGCCACACCCTCGAGGGGGCGACCCCCGAGGGCGCCGTCGCCGAGCAGGTTCGCCGAGCGCTCGCCGGGCTCCCCGGCGTCGAGCGCGAAGCCCTCGCCGGCGGCGTCCTCAAGCTCTACAACGCCAGCAACTTCTTCGATCCCCGGGCGGTGCCGCCGAGCGACCTGCCGGTGGTGGCCGGCCTCGCCCGCCCCTTCGGCCGCATCGTGGTCGAATGCCATCCGCGCCTGGTCCTGGGACCGGGCGCCGAGCTCTGGCGGCGTTTCGCCGGCCTCCTCGATGGCCGCCTGGAGGTGGCGATGGGGCTCGAGACGGTCCATCCCGAGGCTTTCGGGGGGCTCGGCAAGGGGATGGCGCTCGAGGACTTCGCCCGCGCGGCGGCGGCCCTCCGGAACGAGGGGGCGGACGTGCGCGCCTTCGTGCTGGTCGGCGTTCCCCGGGTGCCGGCGGAGGAGGCGGTCGCGTGGGCGGTGCGCTCGGCGGCCCACGCCTTCGAGGCCGGGGCCTGCCACGTGGCCCTGATCCCCTTGCGCTCCGGCAACGGCGCCCTCGAGGAGCTCGCCGGGCGGGGCGAGCTCTCGTTTCCCTCCCTGGACGACCTGGAAGAGGCCCTCGAGCGCTCCCTCGACCTGCCCGCGGCCCGGGCCGGCGCGGTGGTGACGGCGGACCTCTGGGACCTGGAGCGGCTCGCCGCCTGCTCGTCCTGCCTCTCGGCCCGCCGCGAGCGGCTTCGGCGGGCCAACCTCCGCGGCCGGCTCGAGCCGCCGGGCCCCTGCGCCGCCTGCGGCTTCGGGCGGGGAGCCGGAGCCGCCGGGGCGGGTCGATGAGCGAGCGATTCGACGTCGTCGTCGCCGGCTCGGGCCTCGCCGGGTCGATCCTCGCCCGGCTCCTGGCGCGCGCCGGACGCCGCGTCCTCCTGGTCGAGCGGGGGAGCCATCCGCGCTTCGCCGTCGGCGAGTCCTCGACGCCTCTGGCCGCCATCGCCCTCGAGCGCCTGGCGGCGCGCTACGGCCTTCCGGAGCTGGCGTCGCTGGCCGCCTACGGTCGGTGGTCGCGCGACCTGCCCGGCCTCGGACGGGGCCTGAAGCGGGGCTTCACCTTCCTGGCGCACCGGCCCGGCCGGGCCTTCGCCGGGGATCGCGAAGGCCGCCGGCGCCTGCTGGTGGCGGCGAGCCCGAACGACGAGGTGGCCGACAGCCACTGGCTGCGCGCCGACGTGGACGCCCACCTGGTCGCGCGGGCCGCCGCCGAGGGGGTCGAGGTCCGAGAGCGGACCGAGCTCGCGGTGGAAGAGCTCGGCACCGGCGGCTGCCGCCTGCGGGCGACGCCGGCCGGCGGAGAGCCCTACACGGTGGGGGCCTCCTTTCTGGTCGACGCCACCGGAGCCGGTGGCTTCCTCGCCGGCGTGGTGCCGATCGCGGAGAGCGAGCCACGCCTCGACTCCGCCCTCCTCTTCACTCACTTCGACGAGGTTCCTCCGCTCCAGTCGGCGGCCGGAGGCCCCCTCGGCCCGCCCGGCCCCTACCCGGACGAGCGTGCGGCGGTGCACCATCTGCTCGAGGAGGGGTGGATGTACGCCCTGCGCTTCGACGACGGCCGGGTGAGCGCCGGCGTCGAGCTCCTGGGAGAAGCCGCCGAGGCGGCCCGGCGCGGCGCCGCGGGGAGGGACCCGGAGGCGGCCCTCCGCGCGATCGTCGGGCGCTACCCGACGCTGGCGGCCCAGTACGAAGCGGCGCGGGCCCTTCGGCCGGTCGCCTTCGTGCCCCGCCTCCAGCGCCGCCGGGTCCGGGCCGCCGGCCCCGGCTGGCTCCTCCTGCCCCACGGATTCGCCTTCTCGACGCCGCTCTTCTCCACCGGCATCGCGTGGAGCCTCCTGGGGGTCGAGCGGGCGGCGCGACTGCTCGAGGGGGGCGGGGCGCCCGGGCCTTCCGACCTCGAGCGCTACTCCCGCCTCCTCGGCTTCGAGGCCGACTGGGTCGAGCGCCTCGCCGCCGGGGCCTTCTCCGCGATCGGCGCGCGGGCCGCGGTGCCGGCCCAGGAGCTCGACCTCTTCGCCCCCTGGAGCCTCCTCTATTTCGCGGCGGCGAGCTGGTCCGAGGCGCGCCAGCGCCTGCTGGAGGAGGAGAGCGCCGCGTCGGGGGCCTGGTGCTGGGAGCCCTTCCTGGGCGCCGGCGACCGCGAGCTCCAGGAGGCCGTGGGCGAAGCCGAGCGGCGCCTCCGAGAGGCCCTCTCGGGAGCGGACGATGGAGGCTTTGCGCCGTGGATGCGGCGAGCGATCGCCCCGCGCGACGTCGCCGGCCTCGGCCGGCCGGACCGCGGCAACCTCTACCCCGTCGATCTCGACGACCTGGTGGCGGCCCACGACGTCCTCGGCCTGACGGAAGAGGCGGTGCGCGGCGCCCTGCCGCGCCTTCGCGGAGCGCCGGCGGCGATAAGCTCCGGGCCACCATGAGCTCTCTCCCCCGCCGGTCGCGCCACGCAGTCCGGGCGGCTCTCGGCTTCCTGGCCCCCGGTGCGGGGGCGCTCGCCCTGATCCTCGGCGCCACGCTCGGCCTCGCCCAGACCGGCTGCGGCCGGCGGCCGGTGCTGGTCTTTGCGGCGGCCTCTCTCGCCGACGCCCTCCAGGCCGCCGGTGCCGCCTGGGAGCGGCGGCACCCGGCAACCCCGATCCAGTTCAACTTCGCCGGCTCCGACAGCCTCGCCCGCCAGATCGCCGCCGGCGCGCCGGCCGATCTCTTCGTCTCGGCGGACCGGGCACAGCTCGACCGGGCCGAGCGGACAGAACCCGGCCACTCGGTGGCCCTGCTCGGCAACCAGCTCGTGGTGATCGCGCCCCGGGGCTCGGACGCCCGGGTGACCTCGGCGGCGGACCTGCTCTCCTTCGAGCGCGTGGGCCTCGCCGACCCGGAGGGCGTGCCGGCGGGCCAGTACGCTCGCTCCTGGCTCCAGGAGGCCGGAGTCTGGGAGCGCCTCGCGCCGAAGGTGGTCCCGGCTCTCGACGTGCGGGCCAACCTGGCGGCGGTGGCCTCGGGAAGCGTGCCGGTCGGCGTGGTGTACGCCACCGATGCCGTCGCCGGCGACTCGGCGGGGCGGGTGCGGGTCGTCTACCGGGTGCCGCCGACCGCGGCTCCGGAGATCGTCTACTGGGCCGCTCCGGTCGAGGACGGGCGCGCAGGTGGCCGGGCCTTCCTGGAGTTTCTGCTCTCGCCCGAGGCGGCGCAGGTGTTCCGTGGGTACGGCTTCCGCCACCTGCCCAGCCGCGCCGCGCCCGCGCCATGAGCGAGACCCTCCGCCTGGTCGCCTTCACCCTGTCGGTGGCCACCGGCGCGACGGCCCTCGTCCTGGTGCCGGCGACGGCGCTGGGCTGGGCGCTCTCGCGCCGCGGCTGGCGGGGGCGCGCGGTGGTGGAGGCACTGGTCACCCTGCCCCTGGTGCTGCCTCCCACCGCCGTGGGCCTGGCCCTCCTGCTGCTGCTGGGGCGCAACGGCCCCCTGGGCGGGCCCCTCTACCGTGCCTTCGGCCTCGAGATCGCCTTCACCTGGAAGGCGGTGGTGGTGGCCTCGGGCATCGTGGCTCTGCCCCTTCTCGTGCGCAGCGTCCGCTCGGCCCTCGAGGAGGTCGACCCGCGCCTGGTGGGCGTCGCCCGCACCCTGGGCCGCGGGCCCCTCGCGGCGTTCCTCGCGGTCGAGCTGCCCCTCGCCTGGCGGGGCGTCGTCGCCGGGGCGGTCCTCGCCTTCGCCCGCGCCCTCGGGGAGTTCGGGGCCACCGTGCTGGTGGCCGGCAACATCCCGGGGCGCACCCAGACCCTGGCGCTGGCCATCTTCCAGCGGGTTCAAGTGGGGCGCGACCGGGAAGCCCTGGCCCTCGCCGGGGTGGCGGCCCTCCTCTCCTTCGCCGCCATGCTCGCGGTCGAGTGGCTCACCCGGCGCCGCGAGGCGAGGCTCGAGCGATGACCGCGCCGGCCATCGAAGTGGAGCTCGCCCTCCCCCTCGATCGCTTCCGGCTCGAGGTCTCCGCCCGCCTCGGCCCGGCGGCGGCGGTCCTCGGCCCCTCCGGGGCGGGCAAGACCACGCTCCTGGAGTCGATCGCCGGCCTCCGCCCGGCCCGGGGACGGGTGGTGGTGGGCGGCGAGGTGCTCCAGGACTCGGCCGCCAGGCTCCACCTGCCGCCCGAGCGCCGGCGGGTGGGCTACGTGCCCCAGGAGGGCGCCCTCTTTCCGCATCTCTCGGTCCGCGCCAATCTCCTCTTCGGCCGCCGCTCGGCCCGCGGCGAAGGGCGCGGGGCCTCCGGCGACCTCGCCGAGGTGGTGCCGGCCTCGATCTCGGCGCCCTCCTCGAGCGCCATCCGCGCCACCTCTCGGGCGGCGAGCGCCGCCGCGTGGCCCTCGGGCGGGCCCTGCTCTCCCGCCCGCGGCTCCTCCTCCTCGACGAGCCGACCACCGGCCTCGACCCGGAGCGCGCGCGACGCGCCCTCGGCCGGATCCGGGAGCAGGTACGAAGCGTCCGCTCCGGCTTCGGGGTACCCCTCCTGGTGGTCACCCATCGTCCCGAGGAGGCCGCGGCCCTGGCCACCGAGGTGCTGCTCCTGGGCGAGGGGCACGTGCGCGACTCCGGGCCCACCCGGGAGGTCCTGCTGCGGGCCGCTCTCGGCCCGGGGGCAGCGGCCGAGACCCTGATCGAGGCCCGAGTGACGGTCCACGACCGCGGGTCGGGGGTGACCCGGGTCGAGCTCGCGGGCGAGGGGGCGGCGCGGGTGAGCATCCCCCACACCCCGGACCTCGCCGTCGGCCAGGCGGTGCTCCTGGCGGTGGGCGCCGACGAGGTCCTGGTCGCGACCCGCCGGCCCGAGGGCCTGTCGGCCCGCAACGCCGTCGAGGCGGCCATCGACGCCTTGGAGCCCTCGGGCGACGGCTTCCTGCTGCGCTCCGGAGCCTGGCTCGCCCACCTCACCCCGGAGGCGGTGCGCGAGCTCGGCCTCGCCCCCGGCGGCCTCGTCTGGCTCATCACCAAGACCCATTCCTGGCGGATCGTAGCGGGGTAGGGTCACTCCCCTCGGTCGCTCCGCCGACGCGATACCATTGCGACTCTGGAGATCTGAGCCATGGGCCTGTTCGATCGCATGCTGACCGACCTGGTGGTGGGGTCCACCGGCCTGAACGTCCGCTCCACCCGGCGCATCGTCCGCCGGATCGGCACCCGGAACCTGCTGATGATGGGCGCGGCGGCGGCGCTGGGCGGGCTGGCGGTGTCGAAGGCCAGGTCCGCCCCCGGAGC
>CAZIIB010000047.1:0-12072 GCA_964539125.1 uncultured Thermoanaerobaculia bacterium
GCATCCTGGGGGTGGCGTTCATCATCCCGCTGCGCAAGCAGATGATCGACTTCGATCGCCTGGCCTACCCGGGGGGCATCGCCACGGCGGCGGTGCTCAAGGCGCCCGGGGCCGGCATCCGCAAGGCGTGGCTTCTCCTGGGCGCCGCCCTGGTCTCCGGTGCGGCCCAGTACTGGAGCCTCTCGAGCGGGGTCGAAAACTGGAACCTGGGGGCCGGCCTCGGCATGCCGGCCTACATGAACGGCATCTGGTACCTCTCGCTCCTCACCGTCGGGGTGGCGTACCTGGCCGGCCGCGGCGGCTTCTTCTTCGTGGTCGGGGGGTTCGTCTGCTACTGGGTTCTGGCGCCGCTCCTGGCGAGCCAGGGCCTGCTGCCCACGCCGGAGGTCCTCGGTGACACCGGCATCGCATCCTGGCTGCGGGTCACCCTGTTCCGGCCGGTGGGGATCGGCATGCTGGTGGGCGGCGCCCTCACCGGCATCGTCCTCGCCCTGCCTCTGGTGGCCTCGGCGATCCGGAGCATGCAGAGCGCCGCCAAGACCCGCTCCAAGGCCTCGCGGGACGAGATGCCGATCAAGCTCCTCTTCCTGGCGGTCGCCGGCGCCCTGGCCCTGCTGTCGGTCATCGCGGTGTTCTCGGTTCCCGAGATGACCATCGCCCGCGGGGTCTCCATGGCGGTCCTGGGGACGCTCTGGATCTGGGTGGCGGGGGTGGTGCTCTCCGAGTGCATCGGCCGCACCAACTGGTCGCCGCTCTCCGGGATGACCCTGATCGGCGTGACCATCCTGATCTTCGTCGCCAGCGGCATGAGCGACCGTTCGACGGTGGTCGCCTCGGTGGTGGTGGGCTCGGCCATGTGCGTGGCCATGGCCCAGGCCACCGACCTGATGCTCGACCTGAAGACCGGCTATCTCGTGGGGGCGATCCCCCGGCGCCAGCAGATCGCCCAGTTCCTGGGCACCTGGCTCGGCCCGATCCTGGTGATGGCGGTGCTGATCGTCCTGTGGAAGGCCCACGGCATCGGCACCGAAGAGATTCCGGCGCCCCAGGGACAGGCCCTCGCCACCGTCATCCGCGGCATCCTGGGCGGCGACATCCCCCTCGCCAAGTACGCCGCCGGAGCGGGGCTCGGGGCGCTGCTCTCGTCGAGCGGCATCGGGGGCCTCGGGGTGCTGGTGGGCCTGGGCTTCTACCTGCCCTTCAACATCGTCCTCACCTACACGATCGGCTCGCTGCTGCGCCTCGCCTCGGACAAGCTCGCAGGCAGCGAGTTCACCGAGCACACCGGCGTTCCGATCGCCGCCGGGCTGATCGTGGGCGAGGCGCTGGTCGGCGTCGGCTTCTCCATGTGGGTGGTGCTGTCCGCCTGAAGGCGCGCCGAATCGAGAGAGACGTCATGCGAGCCACCGGATATGCCCTGATCACCGTCGGCTTCCTCGCCGGCGCCTACCTCGCGGTGCGCGACCCGCACGCCCTGCCGCTGGCGTCGTTCCTGGTGGCGCTGGCGGTGGGCGTCGCCGGGATCGTCCTGGTGCGAACCGCCCTCGCCCGCACCGCCACCCACGCCGGGCGCCTCACCGCCGACGTGGCGACTCTGGAGGAGAGCCTGGGGCGGATCGCGGCCCACGCCGCGGAGCTCGAGGGCGCCCGTGAAGCGATCGACGTCTACGACCTGCGCCACCGGATCGACGAGCTCTTCCCCGCCGACCTCGCGCGCTTCGCCGACGCCCGCCAGGCGATCGTCCACCGCTTCGGCCTCCAGGCCTACGCCGACGTGATGAACCCCTTCGCCGCCGGCGAGCGGTACTTGAACCGCGTCTGGTCCACCTCGACCGACGGCTACATCGACGAGGCGCACGAGTACCTGACCCGGGCACGGGAGCAGTTCGAGGAGGCGCTGGCGGTGCTGCGGGGGTTGGGTGCCTCCGGGGTGCCGGGCTCGGCCCCGGAGAGCCCCTGACGGTGCGGGTGCTGTTCGTCTGCATGGGCAACATCTGCCGCTCGCCCACCGCCGAGGCCGTCTTGCGCCGGCAGGTCGGCGAGCGGGGCCTCGACGGCCGGATCGAGGTGGACTCGGCCGGAACGATCGGCTACCACGCCGGCGACCCGGCCGACCCGCGCATGCGCGAGGCCGCCGCGGCGCGGGGGTACCAGCTCACCTCGATCGCCCGCCAGGTGGACCCGGAGGACCTGGAGCGCTCGGACCTGGTGGTGGCCATGGACCGCTCGAATCTCGAGGACCTCCTGGAGATCGCCCGCGAAGCCGGCTCGGACGTCGCGGAGAAGCTCCGCCTCCTCTCGGACTTCCTGCCCGCCGGCGCGCCCCTCGACGTGCCCGACCCTTACTGGGGCGGTCCCCGCGGCTTCGACCGGGTGATCGACCTGATCGAGGAGGCGACGCCCCGGATGCTGGAGGAGCTCCTGGACCGGCCTCGCGGCGTGCCGCCGGCGCGCGAGTAGAGCGGCCAGGAGCCGACGCCTTGTTCCTGCCTGGCCTGATCCTGCGAGTCTCCTGGGGTGGGGGCGTCCCTCTCCCCCGGGGCACCGCGAAGCGAAGCAGCGTGGTCGGGCGGGAGAGGGATCGAGGGTGAGGGGGGCGATCCGTAGAGCCGTCGAGGAGGCCGTCCGCGAGACCACCGGCCGCGCGATCCGCATCACCGGCTCGAGCCCGGTGGGCGGCGGCTGCATCCACGACGCGCGGATCCTGGAGCTCGAGAACGGTGGAAGGCTCTTCCTCAAGTCGAACGCCACCGCGCCCGACGACCTCTTCCCGACGGAGGCCGAGGGCCTCCGCGCCCTGGCCGCGGTCGGCGCGATCCGCGTGCCGCGGGACCCGGTGCCGGGCCGGGCCGGCGACGTCTCGTTCCTGGTGATGGAGGCGATCCCGACCGGGCGGCCGCGGCCGGGCTTCTTCGAGGTCTTCGGCCGGAGCTTCGCGGCGCTTCATCGGCGCTCGGCCGAGGCGCACGGCACGGCCCCGGGCGGCGGTCGCTTCGGCTTCCCCCACGACAACTACCTGGGCGCCACGCCGCAGCCCAACGGCTGGATGGACGACTGGGTCGAGCTCTTCCGCACCCGCCGCCTCGGACACCAGCTCGACCTCGCCCGCCGGCGGGGCCTCTCGGACGCCGAGCTCGAGCGGCTCGGCGAACGCCTGCTCGAGCGGCTCGGCGACTGGCTCGACGCGGCCGAGGAGCCCGCCTGCCTCCTCCACGGCGACCTGTGGAGCGGCAATTTCCTGGCGGACGCCGAGGGCGAGCCGGTCCTCGTCGACCCGGCGGCCTACTACGGCCACCGCGAGGCCGACCTCGCCATGACCGAGCTCTTCGGCGGCTTCGACGCCGCCTTCTACGCCGCGTACGAAGAGGCCTGGCCGCTCCCTCCCGGCAGCCCCGAGCGGCGCCGGATCTACAAGCTCTACCACCTTCTCAACCACCTCAACCTCTTCGGCCGCGGCTACCGCGACGGCTGCGTGGCGATCCTCCGGCGCCTGGCGTAAAGCGTATCGACTCCTCGATTTGCCTCGAGATCTCGAAAAGTCGGAGCGCAGGTGAATCCGCGCCGGGGAACCGGCCGTACCTAGACACGAGTGGACTGCTCGCCGTGCCGATTGACGGCTTCATGGCGAGACCAAGTCGACGGGGCGGGGCTCCGGATCTGCAGAAGGCAATCTCCTCCGGGTCCCGCCCTTGTTTTGTCCGGACGAGCCTGCGCCCCGGGCCTCGCGCCCGCGACCGGTCGGACGGCGGATCCTGTAACAGTCGAGGTGGTGGCTCCGTAAGGCAGGGCATGTCGCCCCTCGACTCCCTGCGTCAAGATCTCAAGGGCGCCGTCCGCTCCCTGGTGAAGCGGCCCGGCTTCCTCCTCCTGGCGATCCTCACCCTCGCTCTGGGCGTGGGGGCCAACACCGCCACCTTCAGCGTGGTCTACGGCGTGGTGCTCTCGCGCCTGCCCTACCCCGAGCCCCAGCGCCTGGTGCGCGCCCAGGAGGTGGGGACCTCGGGCGGCACCATGGCCTCCTCGGACCCCACCTTCCGCGACTGGCACGACCGGTCCCACGACTTCGAGGCCCTGGCCGCCTACTCCTCGGTCCGCTCGACGGTGCTGGGCGGCGACCGGCCGGTCCTCGCCGGAACCGCGGCGGTGTCGGAGGACTTCTTCCGCACCTTCCGGGTGAGCCCGGAGATGGGTCGGTTGCCGCTGCCGGAGGAGCACCGTCCCGGCGCCGCGCCGGTGGCGGTGGTGAGCCACGCTTTCTGGCGCGACGTCCTGGGGGGCGGACCGATCGAGGGACGCACTCTCCAGGCCTGGGGCTTCGACCTCCGCGTCGTGGGAGTGCTGCCGGCGGGCTTCTCCTTCCCCGACGACACCGGGGTCTGGTTCCCGAAGGAGCTGGTGCCCTTCAACGAGCACCGCACGGCCCACAACTGGAGGCTCGTCGGCCGGCTGCGCGACGGAGCGAGCGCCCAGCAGGCCGAGGCCGAGCTCACCGCGATCACGAAGCGGATCCTCGCCGGGGATCTGGGGGACGAGGCCGGCTCCACCGACTACCTCCCCGTCTCCGCGCGGGTCACGCCGCTTCTCGAGACGATCGCCGGGCCGGTGCGCCGCCCGCTTCTCCTGCTCCTGGGCGCCTCCGGCCTGCTCCTTCTCGTCGCCTGCTCGAACCTGGCGAGCGCCGCGCTGGCGCGGGGCCTCGCGCGACGGCGGGAGATGGCGGTGCGCGCCTCGCTCGGCGCCAGCCGCGGCCGCCTTCTCCGGCAACTCTTCGTCGAGAGCCTGCTGGTCGCCCTGGCGGGCGGAGCCGCCGGGCTGGGCGTGGCCTACACCGCCCAGCGCGCGCTGGTGGCGAGCGCCGCGGCGCCGCTGCCTCGCCTCGACGCGATCGGGCTCCACGCTCCGGTGCTCCTCTTCACCCTCGCCGTGTCGGTGGCGACGGCGCTCGCCTTCGGCGTCCTGCCCGGCCTGCGGCTCGTCGACCGGCGGCTGGCGGCCTCGCCGGCCGGCTCGTCCCGTGGCACGGCGGACCGCACGCAGCGCCGGGCCTGGCGCGCCCTGGTGGCGGCGGAGGTCGCCCTGGCGGTGCTGCTGCTGGTCGGCTGTGGGCTCCTCCTCCACAGCTTCTGGCGGGTCCTCGGCGAGGAGCCCGGCTTCGACCCGGAGCACGTCCTGGCGGTCTCGGTCGATCTCCCCGACTCGCTCTACCCCGGCGACGCCGAGCGGCGCGACTACTACGACCGGTTGGTCGCCCGGCTCCGCTCACTCCCCGGCGTTCGCCAGGCGGGCGTCACCTCGAGCCTGCCGCTCACCGGCTCGAACGCCGACGGCCTCCTGGACGTGGAGGGCGGCGCCAAGCCCGGGATCACCGCCTTCTACCGGGTCGCCGACGGCGGCTACTTCCGCGCCCTCGGCATCCCGCTCCTCGAGGGCCGGCTGTTCGACGCGCGGGACCACGCCGGGGCGACCCACGCGGCGCTGGTCAACCGGGCGTTCGCTCGCGCGGCCTGGCCCGGCCGGGACCCGATCGGCCGGCGGATCACCGGCGGCGGCATGGACGACTACTGGAACCAGGACACGTGGGCCACGGTGGTGGGCGTGGTGGGCGACGTGCGCAGCCGCGACCTCACCGAGGCCGACGGGCCGGCGGCCTACTTCGCCGCCGAGCAGCGACCGTACCGCCTCTCCCGAGCCTCGATCGTGGTCCGGAGCTCCGGCGCCCCGGGGGCCGTGGAGGCGGCGGTCCGCGAGCGCGTCCACGACCTCGATCCGAACGTCCCCGCCGAGCTGGCGAGCCTGGACGAGGTGGTCTGGAGCTCGCTGGCCCGGCGCCGCTTGACGCTGGTGCTGCTGGCCGCCTTCGCCCTCACCGGCCTGCTCCTCGCCGCGGTGGGGATCGGCAGCGTGGTCTCCTACACGGTCGCCCAGCGGCGGCGCGAGCTGGGGATCCGCCTGGCCCTCGGGGCGCGGCCCGGGGGAGTGCGCGACCTCGTGCTCTGGGGCTCGATGCGCACGGTGCTCGCGGGGGTCGCGGCGGGGCTCGCCGCCTCGCTCGCCCTCGGCCGGGTGCTGCGGAGCCTGCTCTACGGGGTGGCGCCTTCGGACCCCGCGACCCTGGGGGCGGTGGCGGGCCTGCTGGGCGCGGTGGCCCTGGCCGCCGCCTGGCTCCCCGCCCGTCGCGCGGTGCGCATCGACCCGGTGGAGACGTTGCGGGAGGAGTAGCCCTGCCCCCGTATCGCACACCCCGAGCTGGACAAGTCTCGCGCAGAGGCGCAGAGGCGCGGCTCATGCCATCCCTGATCCGCTTGGCGCCGAAGCTCAGGGTGAGATGCGTCTACTCCGTCCGGAGCACCTCGGCCGGGTCGAGCCGGGCGGCGCGGCGGGCGGGCAGATAGGCGGCGAAGGCGGCGACCGCCATCATCACCGCCACCGCCGCGGCCAGGACCGCCCCGTTGCCCGGCTCGAGCCCGTAGAGCAGACTCTCGAGCCAGCGTCCCACCCCCAGCGCCACCGCCACCCCGACCGCGGCCCCTAACGCCACCCGGACCAGCTCGCGGAGCACCAGGCGCACCACCCGCCGCCGATCGGCTCCCAGGGCCATGCGAATGCCGATCTCCCGCCGGCGCCCGGCGACGGCGTAGGAGAGGAGCCCGTAGACGCCCAGCGACGCCAGGAAGAGGGCCAGGAGGCTCGACAGCCCGGAGAGGTGGGAGAGCTGGCGCTCCTGGGAGAGCGACCGGCGCACTTGATGAGCGAGCGTGCCGGCGTCGAAGAGCGACAGCCCCGGATCGATCCGGCGCACCAGGCGGCGGGCCGCTTTCAGGGTGGAGGCGGGGTCCTGGTCCGTGCGCACCAGGAAGGTCGCCGAGTCCATGGCGTCCAGGCTCTGGGTGTAGGGCAGGTAGAGGGCGGGCGCGGAGCGGTCCTCCCGCAGGCTCTGGGTCCGGGAGTTCCGGGCCACCCCGACGATCTCCACCTCGGTCCCGTCACCGTGGAGCGCCAGGCGCCGCCCGAGGGGGCTCGCGTCACCGAAGGCCTTGCGGGCCATGGCTTCGCTCACCACCGCCACGTGCGGCGCCCCCGGCCCGTCCTCGGGGCGAAAACCGCGCCCCAGGACGATCGGAATGCCCAAGGTGTCCAGGAAGGCCGGGTCGCATGGCGCCACGTAGGCGCCGACGTGATCCGGCTCGCCTTCGCGCGGCGACACCACGCCGGCGTTGGCGTACCAGCCGACGCCGGCGAGCGGCGGGTGCTTGGTGAGCGCCGCCGAGCGCACGCCGGGCAGAGCGCGGAGACCCTCCAGGATCTGGCGGTAGAGCCCGGCCAGGCGCTCCCCCTGGTAGCCGTCGAGGGAGGGGTCGATCCGGAAGACCGCGAGCCCGTTCGGCTGGAAGCCCAGGTCGACCCGCTCGAGGTTCCGGAGCGTCTCGGCGAACAGCCCGGTCACCGCCAGGAGCGCCACCGACAGGGCCACCTGCACCACCAACAGCGTCCCGGTGAGGCGCTGCCCGCGGCGTTGACCGGCGCCCGCCGACCCCTCGCTCAGCGCCGGAGAGAGGTCGGCCCGGCTGGCGCGGAGCGACGGCACGAGGCCGAAGAGCAGGCCGGTCCCCACCGTCAGGACCGCGGTGAACGCCACCACCCGCCAGTCGAAGGCCGGCGCCACTCCCGGACCGATCTCGTTTCCGGGGGCGAGCAGCGCCACCAGCGCGCCGGCGCCCGCTTCGGCGAGGAGGAAGCCCAACACACCGCCGGCCGCCGCCAGCACCGTCACCTCGGTGAGGAGCTGGCGCACCAGGAGCCGGCGTCCGGCCCCCAGCGACAGGCGCACCGCCACCTCGCGGCGCCGCGCGCCGGCCCGGGCCAGGAGCAGGTTCGCCAGGTTGACGCACGCGATGGCGAGGATCACCAGGCAGACCGACTGGGCGACGGCCAGGGGCTCGATCATGGTGTGCCGGACCTGGTTGAGCCCGCGGGCACCGGAGGCAAGGACCACGTGGGGCAGCTTGGCCTCGTCGTCCGACCCGGCCTTCGAGGGCGTCTTCCCGGCGGCGCCCTCGGCGATGACCCGGCTGAGCAGGGTGTCGAGGTCGGCCCGGGCTTCGGCCCGGCTCACTCCCGGGGCCAGCCGCCCCATGAGCTGGAGCCACCACGATCCCGGGTCGGCCAGATCGCCGGTGCCGGGAACCGCGCGGGCGTCGGCCGCCAGGGTGAGGAACAGGTCGGGGGAGCTGTCGACCTGGAGGCTGCCCCGGAAGCCGGGCGGCGCGACGCCCACCACGGTGAACGGCTGGATGTCGATGGAGATCCGCCGCCCCACGACCTCCGGGTCGCCGCCGAACCGCCGTTGCCAGTAGGCGTGGGTGAGGACCACGGCCAGCGGGGCGTCGGGCCGGTCGTCGGCCGGCGTCAGGACCCGGCCGAGGTGGGCGCCCACCCCCATGCCGGCGAAGTACCCGCCGGAGACCACCTGGCCCGTCGCCAGCTCGCCCCGCCCGTCGACGGCGACGTTCAGGCGCGGCTCCTCGGAGAAGGCGAAGAGGGTCGAGAGGGTGCGGTTGTGGTCGCGGAGCTCGTGGAAGGCCGGAAGCGAGAACGAGGTGCTGCGGTTGCCCTGCGGGGTCCCCTCGAACCAGCCCATGAGGCTCCTCAAGGCGGGGTTCTCGTCGCCCACCCAGCCCAGGAGGACGAGCCCCCCCGGATCGCGAACCGGCAGGCGGGCGAGGAGGACGCGGTCGACCAGGCTGAACACGGCGCTGTTGGCGCCGATCGCCAGCGCCAGCGAGACGACCGCCACGAAGGTGAACCCGGGGCTCCTGGCGAGCCTCCGGAGGGCGTACTTGAGGTCGAGCCAGAGTCTGTCCACGGCGTCCCTCCCGAAGATCTTCCGATGCTATCGAGGAAGGGAGCACGGGACGTGCCAGGCCGGCCGGCGGCGGAGCGATCCGCCGGGAAGCCCACAGGACGGCAGGCCGGGCCCTCCGCCCCACGCCCACGGCCGATCCCCTTGGGCGGAGGCGTCCGCTCGCGGGACGAAGGGTCTCGATTCCGGACGCTTGGAGAGAGATGACCCGGTCAACGGCCGGCGGCTGGATCGGATCGCCGTCCGGTGACCCGGCGCCGAGGCGTCGACTCCATGAGAACATCCCGCCATGAGCCCAGAGACCGACCTGCCCGCCGTCGTTCGCCGCTTCCTTCGCTACGTCCGGATCGACACCCAGAGCGATCCGGAGTCGAAGGCCACGCCGTCGACCGAGAAGCAGAAGGATCTCTCGCGCCTGCTGGCCGAGGAGCTCCGGGGCCTGGGCGCGGCCGACGCCGAGATGGACGAGCACGGCTACGTGTACGCCACGGTGCCGCCGGCCGAAGCCGCCGCCGGCGATGCCCCGGTCCTCGCCCTGGTGGCCCACGTCGACACCTCGCCCGACGAGCCGGGCGGCCCGGTCCACCCCCACGTCCACCGCGGCTATGACGGCTCGGTGATCTCGCTTCCGGGCGATCCCTCGGTGAAGCTCGACCCGGCGCGCTCGCCCGCCCTCCTCGACCACCTGGGCCACGACCTGATCACCAGCGACGGAACGACCCTGCTGGGCAGCGACGACAAGGCCGGCGTGGCGGTCATCATGCAGCTCGCCGAGGACCTGGCGCGCGACAGCGCCCTCCCCCGACCCCCGCTTCGCGTCTGCTTCACCGTCGACGAGGAGGTGGGGCGCGGCGTCGACGCCCTCGACCTCGAGCGCCTCGGCGCCCAGGTCGCCTACACCGTCGACGGCGGCGCCGTGGGCCAGATCGACACCGAGACCTTCAACGCCGCCACCGCCGTCGTCCGGGTCCACGGGGTCAACGTCCACCCGGGCTACGCCAAGGGGGTGATGGCCAACGCCGTTCGGATCCTCTCCGAGATCCTGGCCGCTCTCCCCGGCGACGAGACCCCGGAGGCGACCGACGGCCGCCAGGGCTACTTCTTTCCCCACCGGCTGAACCCCGCGGGCAACCCCACCCTGGCCGAGGCGCAGATCCTGCTCCGCGACTTCGAGTCCGACGGCCTCGAGCGGCGCAAGCGGCTCCTGGGCCACCTGGTGGACGCCGCCCGACTGGCCCACCCGCGCGCCACGATCGAGCTCGAGATCGAGGACAGCTACCGCAACATGCTCGACTACATCGAGGAGACCGAGCCCCGCGCCATCCGCTTCGCCTTCGCGGCCGCCGAGGCCATGGGCCTGCCGGCGGAGGCCCACCGCGTCCGCGGCGGCACCGACGGCTCGCGGCTCTCGGAGATGGGCCTGCCGACGCCCAACGTCTTCACCGGCGGCTTCGACTTCCACAGCCGCTTCGAGTGGAACACGGTCCAGAACCTGGAGACCGCCCTCGCCTACACCCAGCACCTGGTCGCCTACTGGGCCGAGCACGGCTCTGACCAAGCCTGAGGGGGTCTCCCGCGCGGGCGGGGGCGATCCCGTCAGATCGTCCACTGGTCGTGAATGACGCCCACCAGGTACCAGCGGCCCTCGCCGCCCGCGCTCCCCGTCCACTTCTCGAACACCAGCCGCAGGCTCTTCCAGTCCATGCCGCCCGAGCGCCGGTCGGTGCCCGGCACGTGGTACTCGACGATCCGGCCCCCGGGGTAGGCCTCCCGGGCGTCGTCCGCCATCGTGCCCGCGCCCTGCCGGGTGTCGAGCGCCACCTCGCCGCTGGCGGCATAGGGCGCGTCGTCGACGAAGCGGTCGACGTACTCCCGGAAGGAGAGGCGGATCGGCCGGCCGCTGCCGTCGTAGCGGCCCCAGACCCGCTCCAGCCGATCGCCCCGCGCCACCGCCCGCAGGTCCTCGGGAGTGAGGACCACCTGATGGGCCGGGTCGACGTGGGCGTAGGGCGAGAAGCGCACGCCCTTCTCCGGGTGGACGAGCCCGGCGAGGCGGGCGAAGTCGCGCTGGTCGAGGGCCGCCACGACCTCGCCCGCGGCGCTCCGGAGATCGGCCGAGGGCGGGGGCGACGAGGCGTCCCGGCCGGGCGCCTCCGGCGCCCCGCAGCCGGCGAAGACGCCGGCGACGACGAGGGCCAGGAGCGCGATCGGGACAGCGGGGGCGCTCTTCATCGCCCGCGAGCTTACGGGATACTCTCTCCCCATGCCGCCGCGCTTCGACTCCGATCGCCTGACCCTGGAGCTGTCGGTGGCCGATCTCCTCGACCGGCAGCTCGCCGGCAGCCTGGGCTTCGCCAACCGCGGCGGCTACGAGCGCCTCTGGCTCGGCCAGGCGATCCACAGCCGGTACCAGGAGCAGGCCCTCGAAGAGGACGCCGCCTACCGCCGCGAGGTCTGGGTGCGCCACACCCTCGGCCACCGCGGCTGGCAGGTCACGGTGGCGGGGCGCCTCGACGGCCTCCGCCGCGACCCCGACGGCTCCCTGGTGGTGGAGGAGATCAAGTCCGTACGCCGGGGCGGCCAGCTCGGCCAGGCGATCCACGACCTCTACTGCCAGCAGGCCCAGCTCTACGCCTGGATGCTCGCCTGCCGGGAAGGCCACACCGAGGTCTTCGAGCGCCACCCCGACGAGGTCGCCGAGGGCCCGCCCGAGGTGCGGGCCGAGCTGGTGCTGATCGAGATCGGCAGCGACGTGATCGACCGCGAGCCGGTGCCGGTCGACCTCGAGGCGATCGCCAAGGCGGTCGCGAAGCGCCTGAACGCCCTGATCGCGATCCACGTGCGCCAGCGCCTGGACGCGGAGCGCCGGCGGGAGGCGGCGGAGCGCCTGGCCTTCCCCTACCCCGAGGTGCGAGCGGGCCAGGAGGAGATCTCCGAGGCCGTCGCCCTCGCCCTCGAGCAGCGCGAGCACCTGCTGCTCGAGGCCCCCACCGGCATCGGCAAGACGGTGGCGACGCTCTTCCCGGCCCTGCGCTACTGCCTGGCCCACGAGAAGCGCCTCTACGTGCTGACCGCCAAGACCCTGCAGCAGGAGATGGCCACCCGGGTCCTCGAGCTCCTCAACGGGGAAGGGGCGTTCCGATCGTTGCGTCTCCGAGCCAAGGCCAAGATGTGCGCCAACGGCCAGGTGCTCTGCCACGAGGAGTACTGCC
>CAZIIB010000048.1:0-12048 GCA_964539125.1 uncultured Thermoanaerobaculia bacterium
GATGCATTCCCAGGCGCCCGGTGGCCAGGACCTCCTCGATCTTGGCGATGTCGAGAATCGTGTCCTCGACCGCGAACTGCTCGCGGTAGGAGGTGGGGAAGGCCTCGCGGTACTTCTTGAACAGGCGGATCTGGTGCTCCTCGTCGCCGCTCGCCATGAGGACGTCGTGGAGATGGTCACTCCAGGTCCGGGCAGCGTCGGCCAGACGCGTCTCGATCTCCTTGACGTCGAAGTCGGGGATCCGTCCCGGCGTCGTCTGGACGATGTAGTGGACCCGGGCGAGGGGCGTGTCGCTGACCTGGGTGTAGTAGGCGGTCACGACGCCTTCGAAGCTCTCCTCGACGATCTTCTGCATCTTCAGCCGCAGCTCGGTGTTGTAGCGATCCCTCGGCGCATAGACCAGACACGAGACGAAGCGCTCGAAAGGGTCTCTCCGGACGAACAGGGCGATGCGCTGGCGCTCCTGGAGCTGGAGGATGCCGACGCTGATCTCCAGCAGCCGCTGCTCGGAGATCTGGAAGAGCTCGTCGCGCGGGAAGGTCTCGAGGATGTGGAGCAGCGCCTTGCCGTCATGCCCTTCGGGCGGGAAGCCGGCCCGCAGGAGCGTCCGCTCGACCTTCTCTCGCAGCAGCGGGATCTTCCTCGCCTGGCGGTTGTAGGCGATGGAGGTGAAGAGGCCGAGGAAGCGCCGCTCGCCCACCACCTCCCCGGAGGCGTCGAACCTCTTGACGCCGACGTAGTCCATGTGTGCCGGCCGGTGCACGCTCGAGCGGTGGTTCGCCTTGGTCACGAACAGAAGCCGGGGCTCGCGGGCGAACCTCGCCATCTTGTCGGTCAGCGGGCGAAGGCGACCGGAGCGCTCGTCCTCCCGCACGCGCAGGACGCCGAGGCTCGACCCCGGGACCAGCCGCAGGTAGGTCCCTCCCTTCTTCTCCACCAGGTCGAGCTCCCGGTAGCCGAGGAAGGTGAAGTGGTCCGCGTCGAGCCACTCGAGGAAGCTCCTGGCCTCCTCGATCTCTCCCTCCTCTATCGGGGGCGGGGCCGTCACCCAACCCTCCATGATCTCCGCGATCTTGGCCCGCATGGCCTCCCAGTCGCCGACCGCGGCCCGCACGTCCTCGAGCACCGTCTCGAGCGCCTTGCGGGTTTCCTCGAGCTCCGCCGCGTCGAAGATCCGGTCGATCTCGACCTGCATGAAGGACTCGGGGCGCCGCTCCTCGGTGGCCGGCAGCAGGGTGAGCTGGCGGCGGGCGCCCGTGTCGTCCCGCGCCACGGCCACCACCGGGTGGAGGACGAGCTGTACCAGGTGCTCGCGGGCGTTCAACGCCGCGGTCACCGAGTCGACCAGGAACGGCATGTCGTCGTTGACCACCTCGACGGTGGTGAACGGCGAGTCCCAGCCGTACTGGTCGCGGACCGGGTCGAACATCCGGATCTTGGCGCAGCCCGGAGAGCGCTCGCTCCCCCATCGCCAGAGCGAAAGGGCCTGTCCCACCAGCTCGTCCTTGGTCCGGGCCATCAGGTCGTCGGGAGCGATCGTCTGGTAGCAGGCCCGAACGAACCGCTCCACCGACTCGGGTCCGCCCTCCTCGTCCGCCTCCCCGGAGGCCGTGACGCGCTCCCGGGCCATGGCGGCCAGCTCTTCCACCAGCTCGATCTTGGCGTTCTCCGCGATTGACGACGGCATACTCAGCTCTCTCCCGATGAATGTGGATCCCCGCCGGCCGAGGTCTCGGCCGGCTCTCGCGGACCCCAAGGCTAGCGCATTTGGCGGCCGAGTTGGGGGGCGATAGGCTCAGTCGCCCTCCGCCACGGCCGCTCGCCCCGGAACGCCTGGTGCGGCGGGTCCGCCAGGAGGCCGCGGCCGCCCTGGCATCGCGCTTGCGACCTGCTGAGGTCGCCTCCCTGGATGAGCGCGCCATGAGACGATCTCGCCCCGTCCTCCTCCTCGTCGCTTCGCTCCTCGCGGCCTCCTCCTTCGCCGCGCCGCGGCCCACCGACCCACCCGGGAGTTTCCGGGGCGAGGCGCGGGTGACGGGGGTCGACCTGGCCCTCGACGTCCACGGCCTCGGCCTGCCGGGGCTCGAGCACCGGAGCCGCCCGCCCGGGAACCTCTCCGCGGCCGATCTCCAGGTACGGATCGACGGCGAGCCGCGCCCCGTCGTGGCCCTCGACCTGCCCGACGAGGCGGACCGCGCGCCCGACCGGATCGTCCTGTATTTCGACCTGGTCCTCTCCGACGAGGAGGAGGTCGCCTGGAGCGCCCAGCGTCTCCTCGAGCACCTGGACGAACTGGTCTCCCGCGGCGAGGTCGAGCTCATCGTGGCCGATCCCAGGCCGAGGACACTCGTGTACCCCACCCGGGACGCCGGAGCGCTCGAGGAGGCGCTCAGCCGTCTCGCGCTTCGTCCCCGGGGCGACGACGCGCTGGTCAGCCTGCGCCTGCAGGCGCTCCAGGAGCTCCGCTCGGCGGTCGAGCCCACCGACCGGGAGGCCGTCGCGCGGCGCGACGCCACCCGCGAGATCGCCCTCGTCCAGCAACGGCTCGACGCCCTGCTCCTGGCCCTGGTGGAGCGCAGCGCCGACGCCGGGGGCGGGAGGTGCGTCTTCCTGACCGCCGGCGGCTTCGATCTGACCCCGGTCACCTCCGACGGCGGGGGTGGAAGCGCCGAGGCCGTCCCGCTCGCTCCGCTGGCCACCGAGCTCTCCGAGACCCTGGCCTCCTACGGCTGGCTCGTCCAGCCTCTGCTTCGCCTCGAGGGCTCCGGCCTCATCCCGGGGTGGCGCCTCGGCAAGTGGCGCTTCGGGCTCGGCGCTCGGGGAAGGGTCCCGATCCTCCTGGGCATCCTCCTCGGCGGGGCGACCTACGAAGAAGACCGGGATCCGAAGCGCGCACGCGCCTACCTGGATCTCGCCGCCGCCCGCTTCCGACAAGGAGAGCTCGAGGGCGCCGCCGGCGCCGCCGAGAACGCCCTCGCCCACTTCGCCAGGGACCCGCGCACCGCCGGCGAGCAGGCTCGCGCCCTCCTCCTCATCGCCCACAGCTGGGAGGGTCGGGGCAACGCGGCGAAGGCCCGGACCTACTATGCGAAGGCCGCACGACGGGCGCCCGACGCGGTCGCCGACGAGCCGGTGGCCGCCGCCCTGCCCCGGGAACCGGCGGCGGGTCCCGCCGCCCTCGCCCGCGGCACCGGCGGATCGGTGGTGAGCAAGCCCGAGGAGATGGAGCGGGCCCTGGCCGCGCTGGACCGCCGGGTGATCGCCACCGTCCAGCTCCCGGGGCTGCCCGACGGCAAGCTTCACCCCCTGGAGGTCACCTCCTCGCGGGCTCGCGTCGAGGTCGAGGGGCCGGCCCGCGCTCGCTTCGGAACGCCTTGGGGGGTTGCGGCGGCGCGCTTGCGACGGCTCCTCGCCGAAACGGCGCCGCCGGCCGGGGCTCTCGGGGTCACCGCCTGGGCCAATCCGGGCACCGCGCCGGGCGAGGTCCGGGTCGTGGCGCAGCCCGACGTCACGAGCCTTTCCCCTGACGGCGGCGACACCGTCCTGCGGGCGACGCTCGGCATCGCGGCGCCGGCGACCGCCCCCGGACCGCAGGAGGCGGCGGGTCCGCCGGTTCTGGTCGAGCTGGGGCGGGAGACGGCGGCCGCGGGCGCGCCGGCGGTGGTGCCCATCGCCGGCAGGGTGAAGATCCCCGCCGGGGCGGTCTGGGGCATGGTCCTGGTCGAGGACCTGGCCACCGGCGCGTGGGGAGCGACCTCGGTCGACCTCACCGACCTGCCCGCGACGGCGGATGGTCACTAGCCGATCGCGTCGACGACCGCCAGCGCCGTCTCCAGGGCCCGGCGGCCCTCCTCACCGCTCACGTGCTCCCGGCCGTCGCCCCGGCAGGCGGCGACGAACGCTTCGAGCTCCCGGCGCAGCGGCTCGGCCTTCTCCACCGGCAGGTCGATGGGCTGAATCTGCCGACCGTTCCCCGACTGCTCGAGACGGTACCCCTTCACCTCCTGATCCTGATAATCGAGGGAGAAGTAGCGCGAGCGGCCGAAGAGACGGAGCTTGCGCACCCGCTCGGACGAGACCCGCGACGCCGTGAGGTTGGCCACGCAGCCGCTCTCGAGCTCCAAGCGGACGTTGGCGATGTCGATCCGCCGCGAGAGCACGTCGATGCCGGTGGCGCGGATCTCGGCCACCGGGCTGGGATCGAGAGCGTGGAGGATCTGGAGATCGTGGATCATGAGGTCGAGGACCACGTCCACGTCCAGGCTCCGCGGGGTGAACTGGGCGAGGCGCTGCACCTCGACGAAGCCCGGGGCGACACCCGCCTCGCGGACGAGCTCGTGGAGGGCCCGGACCACCGGATTGAAGAACTCCACGTGGCCAACCGCCAGGACGACACCGGCCCCACGGGCCGCCTCGATCAGGCGGTCGGCCTCCTCGAGCGAGGAGGCGAGGGGCTTCTCGACCAGCAGGTGGATGCCGCGCTCGAGCAGGGTGCAGCCGACCTCGGCGTGGAGCACGGTGGGGACGGCGGCGACGGCCGCGTCGATCTCGTCGGCGAGGGCCTCCGCCGATGGGAAGATCCGCGCGCCATGCGCCTCGGCCATGGCCTGCGCCGCCTCCTCCTTCGGATCGTAGATGCCCACCAGCTCGGCTCCCGGCAGCTCCCCGAGAATCCGGGTGTGATGGCGCCCGAGGGCGCCGGTGCCGAAGACTCCCACCCGCAGGGCGGAGGGCGCGCCGCTCACTCTCCCGTCCCTCCGCGCTCGCCCCGCCGCCCGGGCGGGGCCTTGACCACGCCCCGCTCGGAGCTGTCGACGAACTCCACGAGGTAGTCGATCTCCTCGTACCCGGCGAGCTCGCCCCGGATCCGCTCCAGCGCCTGGCTGGTGTTGAGGCCCGAGGAGAGGAGGATCTTCATCGCCTTCGCGATCCGCCGGCGGGTGGCCTCGGGCATTCCCTTCCGGCGCAGGCCGATGACGTTGATCCCCAGGCAGGCCGGCTTCTGACCGACTGTCTTGACGTACGGCAGGGCGTCCATGGTGAGCACCGTGTAGCCGCCGATGTAGGCGTGGCGGCCCACCCGGGTGAAGGGATGGACCGCGCTGAAGGCGCCGATCGTGGCGTCGTCGTGGACCGTCGCGTGGCCGCCGAGAGTGGCGCAGTTGGTGAACACACAGCGGTCGCCGACGTGGCAGTCGTGGGCGACGTGGCAATAGGCCATGAGGAGGTTGTCCGAGCCGATGGAGGTCACCCCGCCGCCGAACGCGGTCCCGCGGTGCAGCGTGGTGAACTCGCGGATCTGGTTCCGGTCGCCGATCTCCAGGCGGGTCTCCTCGCCGCGGAACTTCAGGTCCTGCGGCTCGAATCCCACACAGGCGTAGGGGAAGATCCGATTCTCCCGGCCTACGCGGGTCCCGGGCCCCAGCACCTGGGCGCCGGCTCCGATCTCCGTGGCCTCTCCCACTGCGACGCCGGCGCCGATGACGGCGTGGGGCCCCACCGAGACCCCTTCGCCCAGCTCGGCGGACGGGTCGACGACGGCGGTCGGGTGGACGGTCACCGACATCGCGCTTACCGGTCCACCGTGGCCGAGGAGATCACCGCCTCGGCCGCCACCTTGCCGTCGACCAGGGCCCGGCAGGAGAGCTTGCTGAACGTCTGGCGCAGGGCCAGGACCTCTACCTCGTAGCGCACCTGGTCGCCGGGGACCACCGGACGCCGGAAGCGCGCCCGCTCGATGCCGGCGAAGTAGACCAGCTTGTCCCGCGTGTCCGGACGATCGTGAAGCAGGAGAATCCCCCCGGCCTGCGCCATGCCCTCGACCAGCAGCACGCCGGGCATCACCGGGTGGCCCGGAAAGTGGCCGAGGAAGAACTCCTCGTTGATCGTGACGTTCTTGATGGCCACGATGCGCTTGCCCGGCTCCATCTCGAGCACGCGATCGACCAGCAGGAACGGATAGCGATGGGGCAGGACCCCCATGATCCACCGGCTGTCCCACCGGGGGGCGTCGCCACCTTGCACTGCCGAGGCTTCGGAACTCTCGGTCTCAGTCAATTTCCGTCTCCTCCCTGGCCGCCCGGGCGCCTTCGTCGACCCGATCCTCCAGCGCCCGGAGGCGGCGATAGATCTCATCCAGTCGTCCGATCAGCGACACCAGGCGCCGCCACCGGCCGATCTCCATGGCGGGCACCGTGGCGCTCACCACGGTGCCGGCGCTCGTGCGCCGGACCGCCGCGGAGGCGGCGCCGACCTGCACCCGGTCGCCCAGCTCGATGTGATCCCCGACTCCAGCCTGGCCGGCCAGGACCACGCCGTCGCCCAGCCGCGCACTGCCCGCGATCCCCGACTGGCCGCACAGGAGCGCGCCGCGCCCGATCTCGACGTTGTGTCCCACCTGCACCAGGTTGTCGATCTTGGTTCCGGCTCCGACCCGGGTCGCCCCCAGGGTCGCGCGGTCGAGCGCCGCGACCGCCCCGATCTCCACGTCGTCCTCCACCCACAAGGCGCCCACCTGGGGCACCTTGTGGTGGCCGTCGGGACGGCTCGTATAGCCGAAGCCGTCGGCGCCCAGGACCGTGCCGGAGTGGACCTCCACCCTCCGGCCCAGGCGTGTGCCGTCGTAGAGCACCACGTGCGGGTGGAGCACCGAGCCCTCCGCCACCTGGCAGTCGCGACCGACCACCGTGTGGGACCCGATCCGGGCGCCGGCGGCGATCACGCTGCCGCCGCCGATCACCGCGAACGGCCCGACCTCGGCCTCGGCCGAGACGAGGGCCTCGGGGTCGACCACCGCCGACGGGTGGACGCCGGGCACCAGCTTCGGTCGCGGGTAGAAGAGCTCGAGCACGCGGTTGCGGGCGAGCTCCGGATCCTCGACCACCAGGAGGCTACGCCCCGGCGCCTCCAGCCCTTCGACGCCCGGGGGCACGAGCAGCGCGCCGGCACGGCTTCGCGCCGCTTCGCGCCGGAAGCGCGCGTTGGTGAGGAACGCCAGGTCGCCGGGCTCGGCCCGGTCCAGCTTCGCGACGCCGGTCACCCGCCGCTCGGGGTCGCCCACCACCCGGCCACCCAGGCGCTCGGCGAGCTCGGAAAGTCGGAAGCCTGGGGCGGCCACGGCGCCTACTGGTGGGAGGTCGTCTGGTTGTAGCGGGCGATGACCTGCTCGGTGATGTCCACCGAGTCGTCCGCGTACACCAGACCGCTCCGGTATTTGTTGAAGATCATGGTGTAACCGCCCTCCTCGCCGATCTTGTTGATCACCGGGAAGACGCTCTTCTCGATCTGGTCGAGGACCTCGTCGCGCTTCTTGGAGAGGTCGCGCTGCGCATCGTCCTGAAACCGCTGCAGCGCGATCAGCTTGTCCTCGAGCTGCTTCTTGAGGTCGGCGAGCTTGTCCTCCGAGAGCGAGAGCTGTCCGTCCTTGATCTTCTGGCGCAGATCGGTGATCTCCTTCTGCTTGGCGTCGCCCTCCTGCTGCTTCTGCTTGCGCACCGCCTCGATCTCCCCCAGCGCCTTCTTGCCCCGGTTCGACTCGAGGAGGATGCGCTCGACGTCGATGACGGCGACCTTCGCGGTCCTCGCCGGCGCCGGGCTCGGCGCCTTGGCGGCCGGCGGCGCCTGCGCCTGCGGCGCGGGCTGTTGGGCCGACACCGCGGCCGGCGCCAGGACGGTGGCGAGCAGAAGGGCCGCCGCCAGGCGGCGGACCCGACGAGACGAGGCGTGGCGGATCATCCGGTGGACGAGGGACATCGTGTTCGACTCTCCTCTAGAAGGTGCTCCCGATGCTGAACGAGAAGTTGTTGAAACTGTCACCCGGCAGCGGCGTCAGGTTCTTGGCCCAGATGAACCGCAGCGGCGCGCCGCCCAGGACCGGCAAGGTGATGCGTAGCTCGGCACCGGCGGTGTAGCGCAGGCGGCCGATGTCGAACGCCTGCCCCGGGGCGTAGACCTGGCCCGCGTCGACGAAGGCGATGAGCCGGAAGGGGCCGTTCAGGATCAGGTGGTACTCCAGGTTGCCCTGGACGTAGCGATCGCCGCCGATCGGGAAGTTGTTCTGGTCCACGACGAATGCGCCCGTCTTCGGGTCGCGGGCGTAGAGCCGGTAGCGCTCGAATCCCCGCACCGAGGTGTCGCCGCCGAGCCGGAAGAGGACGAAGCGCTGGAGCTGCTGGCCGCCGAACGGCCTGACCAGACCTCCCTCGAGGTTCAACCCGAGGACCGTTTCGAGGGGGTAGCCCGAGACCGGGCGGTAGACCGTGAAGCCCACGACCGGCCGGATGAAATCCTCCGAGCCGCCCAGGAAGGTGCCGGCGTACTCGGCCGAAGCCGTGAGCCGGGTGCCGGTGCGGGGCTCGAAGGGGTTGTCGATGCTGTTGTAGGCGTAGCCCGGGCGAAGCGAGGAGATCTTGAGGCTGCTGACGAACTCGTTCGTCCCGGTCATCGTGGTCAGCTGCTGCGTGTAGGACTGGTCCTGGTAGCTGTAGGCGAGGTTCAGCGACTGGAAGAGCCCGAGCGAGCGGCCGTAGCTCACCGAGCCGCCCCGGGACTTCTGGATCTCGCGTTGGTTCGCCAGGATGTTGAAGTCGTACCGCCGGTCGAAGAGCTGGAAGCCCATCGACTGCGGACGGTCGAACAGCCAGGGGATGAAGTAGCTCGCGTCGTAGTACTCGGTCAGCGCCCCGGACTGCACGCTCACCCCCACCTGCTCGCCCCGTCCCAGGAAGTTGTGGGTCTGGAGCGAGAACTGCCCGAAGAAGCCCAGCCCCTCGCTGTAGCCGGCGCCGAACTGGAGCTCGGTCCGATCGGCTTCGCGGCCCTTGACGGTGAGGTCGACCGTGTTGTCGTCGTTGAACTGGAACTGGATCGGGTCTTCCTTGTCCAGCTCGAAGTAGCCGAGCTGGCGGATCTTGTAGAGGCTGTTCTTGAGGGCACCCAAGGAGAGGACCCGGCCCTCCTGGGCCCGGAACTCGCGCCGCAGCACCTTGTCCTTGGTCCGCCGGTTGCCCTCGAACTCCAGGCGGCCGACGCGGTACTGGTCCCCCTCGTTGACGTGGATGACGACCTCGGCCACCTCGTCGGTCTTCTCCACCAGCTCGGGCGTGACCTGGGCCTGGATGTAGCCGGTGTTGTGGTAGATGTCCTTGATCGCGTCGACGCCGTCTTTGATCGTGTCGGAGCGGAGCCAGTCGCCGGCGCGGTACTTGAAGGCGCGCAGCAGCGGCGCCTCCTTGAAGATCTTGTTGCCCTCGATCTTGACGTCGCCGAACTTCCAGCGGTTGCCCTCCTCGATGGGGACGGTGATCACCAGCCGGCGGTTCTGCTTCTCGGGGGGCGCGTTCGGGTTCTCGGTGCGCACCTGGATGCGCGGCTCGCCGATGACCACGTTCTTGTAGCCCGCCTCGCGGTAGACGTCGCGAACCTTGTCCAGGTCTTCGGAGAGCTTGGCCGGGTTGTAGATGTCCTTCTTGAACATCCGCGTGAACAGGCCCGACTCCTTGGTGTTCTTCATCTCCCACCGCAGCCGCCCCTCGCGGAACACCGTGTTGCCCTCGAACCGGATGTCGCCGATCCGCACCCGGTCCCCCTCGTCGATGGTGAACACCACCCGCCGCTCGTTCTCGCCCGACGGCTCGAGGCGGTACTCGGCCTGGGCGAACCGGTAGCCCTTCTCGGAGTACATCTCCTCGATCACGCTCTTGACCCGGTAGAGCTCCCCCAGGTTGAGCGGGCCACCCTCGTTCAGCTCCACCCGTTCGCCGGCGAGCTTGTCCTTGAGGTCGCTCTCGCTGATCCGCTTGAGGCCCTTGTACTCCACCGAGGAGATCCGGGGCCGCTCCTTGATGCTCACCACCAGGCGGACCCCCGCGCCGTGCTCCGCCGAGGTCGCGGGCAGGGCCTCGACACGGATGTCGTCGATCAGGTCCCGGTCCCAGAGGCGCTGGATGTTCTTGTCGAGCTGAGCGCGCGAGAAGGCCTCTCCCGGCTTGATGCCCAGGTAGTACTCCAGGGTGTCCTCGGCCAGCGTGGCATTGCCCACGAACTCGATGGCCACCACCGGCTTGCCCTCGAACGAGGTGGCCGCGGGAGCCGCGTCGGCGGCGGCCGGCGTGCTCGGCGCCGTGGGCTCGGGCGGCTGTTCTTGAGCGGAGAGGGGTGGAAGGGCGGGCCCGACGGAGACTGCCAGGAGACTGGCGATCAACAGGTGGGAAAGCCACGCCTCGGCCGGGCTCGGACTGGATCGTCTCATCGCGTCGTATTCACCCCTGGGTTGGTCTCGACGGTGGGCGGGCCCGGACGAGGACCACCCGCCCGGTCGGCGGCAGATTGTGACAGATCGGCCGCTGCAAGTGAAATGCCCAACCCGCGGTCCGATGCCGCGGGGATCCCGGGCGAGCGCCCGCCGGGCTCAGGTTTCCGGCAGCACGAGCTCCGCGACGCGGGGCTCGAGCCGGAGGTGGCCGTCCGCGAGGTCGATCTCGATCTCGCCGATCTCCTCGCCGTGCTGCTCGATGAGGATCTCCGAGACGGCGTCCTGAATGTGACGCTGGATCGTCCTGCGCAGAGGCCGTGCGCCGGTGGACGGATCCACCCCCGCTTCATCGAGGAGCCACTCCTTGGCCGCGTCGGAGACCAGCACCGACAGGTTCCGCTCTGCCAGAGTGGCATTGACGTCGTCGAGGAGGATGTCGACGATGGCGCGCAGGTGCTCGCGGGACAGCGGGTTGAAGACGATCACCTCGTCCAGCCGGTTGATGAACTCCGGGCTGAAGGAGCGTCGCAGATCGGCGAGGATCTCCTCCTCGATCTTGCGGAACGCCGCCTCGTCGTCCGCCTCGCCGAACCCCATCCGGCCGCCGCGCACGACCAGCCGGCTGCCGATGTTCGAGGTCATCAGGAGCAGGGTGTTCTTGAAGTCGACCTCGTTGCCGTAGGCGTCGGTCAGGAGACCGTCCTCGAGGATCTGGAGCAGCAGGTTCGAGACCTCGGGGTGGGCCTTCTCGATCTCGTCGAACAGGACGACCGAGTAGGGCTGGCGGCGGATGCGCTCGGTGAGCTGCCCACCCTCGTCGTGACCGACGTAGCCCGGCGGCGAGCCGATCAGCTTGGAGACCGCGTGCTTCTCCATGTACTCGCTCATGTCGAAGCGCACCAGGGCCAGCTCGGTGCCGAAGAGGAACTCCGAGAGGCGCCGGGCGACCTCGGTCTTGCCCACGCCGGAAGGCCCCAGGAAGATGAACGAGCCCATGGGACGGTGAGGGTTCGAGACCCCCAGGCGCGAGCGCCGGATCGCGCGGCTGATGGCGTTGATCGCCGTGTCCTGGCCCACCACGCGGAGCTTGAGGGTCTCCTCCATGCGCAGGAGCCGCTCCGCCTCCTCGGTCTCGAGGCTCGCCACGGGGATGCCGGTCCACGACGAGATCACCTCCTCGATGTCGCGGCGGGTGACCTCGAGGGTCCCCTCTTCCTGGGCGGAGGTGTTCAGGCGCTCCAGGTCCTCGCGCAGCTCGATCTCCCGCTCCCGCAGGTAGACCGCCCGCTCGAACTCCTTGTCGGAGATCGCCGCCTTCATCTCCTGCACCACGTCCCGGATCTCCTCCTCCAGGCGGCGCACGTTCTGGGTGTCGCGCACGCGGCGCAGCTTCACCCGGGCCCCGGCCTCGTCCATGACGTCGATCGCCTTGTCGGGCAGGTGGCGATCTGGGATGTAGCGGCTCGACTGGTAGATCGCGGTACGCAGGGCCGAGGCGGTGTAGCGCACCTTGTGGAACGCCTCGTAGCGGTCCTTGACGCCCTGCAGGATCGAGAGGGCCTCCTCCTCGCTCGGCGGATCGATCTGGATCGCCTGGAAGCGGCGCAGCAGCGAGCGGTCCTTCTCGATGTACTTCCGGTACTCCTTGAGCGTGGTGGCGCCGACGCAGGAGATCTCGCCCCGGGAGAGGGCCGGCTTCAGGATGTTGGCGGCGTCGAGCGATCCCTCGGCCGAGCCGGCCCCGATCAGGGAGTGGATCTCGTCGATGAAGACGATCAGCTCCCGGCACTCCTTGA
>CAZIIB010000049.1:0-11649 GCA_964539125.1 uncultured Thermoanaerobaculia bacterium
GGCGCATCCAGATGGCCGCCGCGTCGCCCTCGGCGCTCTTCGGGTAGTACCAGGCGACGACCTTCTTCTCGGGGTAGTTCCGCCGGTTGGCCGAGCTCGCCGGCCCCAGGAGCTTCTGGACCTGGCTCTCGGTCATCCCCTTCTTCACCTGGCTGAACCGCTCCTGGTCCATGTAGCGGTTCGCCTCGGCCTCGGCCATGGCGTCTTTGACCTTCTGGTTGTCCGGATCGAACTTGAGGATGTCCTGGTAGATCCCGATCGCCCGCGCGTACTCGCCGCCCTCGGTGATGTACTCCTTGGCGAGAAGCATGTCCTCGTCCGACTTCATGTGGAGGGCCTGTTTCTCGTTCTCGCCCATGGGCTCTCCCTCGACGGGCGCCCCGGCGTTGATGTACTCGACGAGGGCCTGGTTCAGGCTGTCGGCCATCTCGGCGACCTTGGACTCCTTCTGATTGACCGCGATCTGAAGCTGGTCGATGTCGACCGGCTCACCTTCCGCGGCCTCGCCGCTCTTGGCCTGCGCGAGCTGATCCTTCATCTGAGAGAGCTCCTGCCGTGCGGCATCGAGCTCTTGTTTCTGCTGTTGCAGCTCGCCGAGCCGAGCGTTCCTCGCTGCCTGGTCCTGGGCTTCCTTGTCGGATTTGGACGTGCAACCGGACAGGGAAGCCAACGCAAAGAGCACCGTAGCGAGGGCGACCGACGTGCGGAACATGCGGTTCATCGGTTGACCTCCTGTGGGGTTCCTCTGGAAAGGGGGCTCGGGCAGGTCCGAGCCCTGAGAGCTTACGGGCTGCGACGGTACCATAGCGAACCGGTGGCGACAACCTGCCCCGGGGTGGGGTTACCGCGGATAAACCCTGATGGGAAAAGGGGTTGCCGAGCTCGTCGCGGCTTGACACCGCCCGGGTACTGGCAAATAATCAACAATCTTTGGGGTCATCGCCTTCGCGACCTCGCGATGGAGGGTTTGATCATGCCGCTTGGGGACAAGGTTCGACAGCTCGATGAGCAGGTGGCCGCCGTGGTGCGCCGCGCGGTGGAGGATCTTCGCGAGGAGGTCCGGAAGCGCCTCGACGAGGCCACCGCAGACCTGCGGCGCACGTTGGGCGAGGTGGCTCCCGAGCTACCCGACTCCTTCGTCAGCGAGGAGGACCTCCAGCGCTTCGCCGAGGAGGCTGCGGCCCCCTCGCGCGAGGCTCTGTCCGACGCCGAGGAGCAGGGCGCCCGCACCGCCCGGGCCGCGCTGCGCGAGGCGGCCGCCCGCCTCGACCGCGCGACCAGCCAGGGCGCAATTCTCGACGGCCTGCTCGCCGAGTCGGCCCGCTTCGCGCCGCGCGCGGCGATCCTCCTGGCGCGCGACGGCGCCATCGCGGGCTGGGACGCCCGGGGCTTCGAGGCGGACCGTGACGCGGCCCGCGCGGTCAGCCTCTCCGGCGAGGACGAGCCCTGGCGCACGATCGTCCAGGGGGGTTCTTCGCGCACGCTCCCGGCGGGCCGCTGCGCTTCGCTGGTAAGCCAGCTCGACAGCCCGCTGCCGGCCGACGGGGTCCTGATCCCCCTGGTGCTGCGCGACCGCGTCGCCGCTCTCCTCTACGCCGATCGGATGGAGGCCGACGAGCCGATCGATCCCGCCGCCCTCCAGCTCCTGACCTACGCGGCCGGCCTGGCCCTCGAGACTCTCGCACTGCGCGAGCGCTCTTCGACCGTCACCCTGCATCCCGCCGAAGAGGCGGGTGCACTCGCGGCCGACGTGAGCGCCGCCGAGGCCGAGCCGGAGTGGGAGGCCGAAGGCGAAGAGGAGGAGCTCGAGGAGCTCGCCGTCGCCGAGACGGAGGCCGACGCCGCGCCGGCGGCCACGCTCGAAGCCGAGGAGCCGGAGGGCGAGGCGGCCGAGCCGACGGCCCCGGCCGGGGAGGGGGCGGAGGAGCCGGAGAGCGCGTGGCAGGCCGGCGACGAGACCTGGGGTGAGGAACCGAGCGTCGACGTCGCGGCCACCTCCGGGAGCTTCGAGCCCGTCGAAACCCTGGAGTCGGTCGAGGAGCCGGACGAGATCGAAGCCGTCGATGAGCTCGAGATCGTGATCGAGGGAGCAGAGGAGCTGGCGCCCTCGAGCGACTTGCTCCAGCCCGTGGAGGAGGAAGAGAGTGAGCCGGTCGCACGGCCGGTCGCAGGCTTCGAGTCGATGGACGAGCGGGTCCTCGAAGAAGGGGCCTTCGCCGGAGCGCCGGAGCTGGAAGAGGCCGAGCCGGGCCTCGGGGCGGAAGAAGAGGCGGCGGAGCCGCAAGACCGGGGCGAGGCGATTCCGTGGCGCACCGAGGAGCCCGAGCCCTTCGAGCCCGAGGAGGTCGAGCCCGAGGAGGTGGAGGCCGAGCCCGAGGAGGTGGAGGTCGAAGAGGAAGAGGCGCCGGCCGCGGAGGAAGCGCTCGGCGAGCCCGAGGTCGAGCTCGAGGCCGCGCCGGCCCCCGAGGAGGCAACCGAGGCGGCGCCCGAGGCGGCCGAGGCCGAGCAGGAGACCGGCGCGGAGCTGGCCGACCGTCCGGAGGCGGGCGCCGTGCCGCCCCCCGTTCCGCGGCCGCCGAGCATCGGCCAGGTCGAGCCCCCCGCCGACGTCGAGGGGCCGGGTTGGGCCTTCTCGAGCAGCCGCGTCGTGGTGTCCAAGGACGAGGAGGCCGCCCACGAGGAGGCGCGGCGCCTGGCGCGACTCCTGGTGAGCGAGATCCAGCTCTACAACCAGGACGAGGTCGAGGAGGGGCGGCGCAACCGGGACATCTACGAGCGGCTGCGGGACGACATCGATCGCTCGCGCCAGCTCTACGAGGACCGGGTAGAGCCCTCGGTGCGCGACTCGACCGACTATTTCTACCAGGAGCTGGTCCGCCAGCTCGCCGCCGGGGACGCCAAGGCCCTGGGCATCTAACGGCCCGAGAGGTGCTCCGGCCTTCCGGAGACGGCGGGAGGGGGCGTCCCCTTCCCCCCGGGCGAGGGTGGGAAGGAGATCGAGGGGATGGGGGGCGTTCCACCAGGTCTCTGCGCCGGACCCGGCCCGGGCCGGTCGGTCTCGGCAACGAAGGTCGGCGCGGGGGGAGGGAGAGCCCCGGCGGCGGCAAGCCGACTTGTAGGGCTTGCGTCGAGTTGCTAACATGATTCAGCCTCGATGAGTCAAAGGAGTCGGACTGCACGTGAAGTTCTCGGTACGTAGCGTCCTTCCAGCGAGTGGCCTGCTGGCCCTGATCCTGGGCCTGGTCACCTTCAGCCTGCAAGGGGAGAGCGAACCCGAGACCCCCACCCCCGGAGTGCCCGAGGCCGCCGCCGCCCCGCGCTCCCTCGCCGCACCGAGCGACCCCGCCTACGAGACCGCGGCCACCGACCTTCGACAGCGCCGCTGCGACGCGGCCCAGGATGCGCTCGCGCCGCTCCTCTCCGCGAGCGGCGAGCGCGGGCGCTTCGCCCGCCTGGTGAGCGGCTTCTACGCCCACGCCTGCGAGGACGTGGCGCTGGCGAGCGAGCGCCTCTCCGCGGCCGCCGAGCCCGGTGGACCGCTCGAGGACTGGCGCCTCCTGCTCCTCGCCGAGAGCGCCTACGCCGCCGGCAGACCGGAGACCGCGGCGCGAGCCCAGGACGAGCTCCTGGCCGACCACCGGGACTCGCCCCTCTGGCCCCGGGCGCTCGTCGCCGCCATCGAGCGCTCCGCCGACTCGGGGCAGGCCGCCCACGCCGTGGACCTCGTCCGCTGGAGCCGGAGCCAGAAGGAGCTCTCGCCGGAGACCATCGGCGAGATCGAGGCCGTGGCCTGGCGGGTCGGCCAGGAGAGGCAGGACCTGACCGTCCAGGCCCATGCCGCCCGCCGCCTGCTGATCTACGCTCCCCTGACCGCCGCCGAGCTCGGCGTGGTCGAGCTGTTCCGCCGACCCGACGGGAGCGTGGCCTGGCGGGCCATCTTGACCGGCGACGAGATCGAGCGACGAGCCCGGGCTCTCCTGGACGACGACCTGGCCGACGACGCGCTGGCCACCCTGGGCGAGGTGCCCGGGAACGAGCGCGACCTCTCCTGGGCCCTGCTGCGCGCCCGCGCCTTGACCGAGAGCGCCCGGGCGCGGGAAGCCCTCGCCGTGCTCGACCAGGCCCGGCCGGCGGACGCCGGAGAGCGGACCGACGTGGAGTGGGCTCGCGCCCGGGCCTACGCCGATCTCGCCGAGCCCCTGGCGAGCGGCGCCCGCCTTTCGGTCGCCCAGCGCCGTCGCATGCGGCGCGCCTCCCACGACCACGACTCGGAGGTGGTGCGGCTGGGCGCCGACCCGGCGCTCGCGGGGCGTGCCCTACGCCGGCTGTTCGCCGACTACGCCGCCGACGACCAGTTCGACGCGGCGGTCGAGGCCCTGCACGCGGTCCGGATGCTCGACCCGGAGGACACCACCGGCGCCTCCTACCTGTGGGGCCTGGGCTGGAAGCAGTACCAGCAGGCGAACTTCTCGGGCGCCGTGGGCGACTGGAGCGAGCTCGCCTCGCTCTACCCGGAGAGCCCGGACGCCCGGAGCGGAAGGTATTGGACGGCTCGCGCCTTCGACCGGCTCGGCCAGCGGGATCGCGCGCGGGCGATCCTCGAGGAGATCGCCGCCGCCGACACCACCGACTTCTACCGCAGGCACGCCCTGGCTCGCCTCGGGTCCGCGGGTGGGGACGGCGGCGCCGCCCGAGGCGCGGCCGGCGAAGCGCCCGCAGAGCAGCCGTGGCCCGTCGACCCGGACCTGGCGCGTGCACGGCTCCTAACCGACCTGGGGCTCGACGACCTGGCCCTGGCCGAGATCGAAGCCCGGGGCGACAGCGTCGACCGTCGGGCGAGAGAGGCCCTGACCGGCCTCGCCCTTTCGCGCCTCGGCAAGCGACGGGCCGGCATCCCCCATCTGCGGCGCGCTTTCCCGGCCCTCGGGGGTCCCTACCAGGCGAGCGTGCCCGTCGCGGTCCGCCGCCTCTACTACCCCCTGGCCTTCGAGGATGCGATACGCGCGGCCGCCCGCTCGTCCGGTGTGCCGACGCCCCTGTTGTTCGGCATCGTCCGCAAAGAGAGCGCCTTCGACCTGACGGCCACGTCGCACGCCGGAGCCCGGGGGCTCATGCAGCTCATGCCGGCGACCGGGCGCGAGGTGGCGCGCAAGCTCGGTCTGCCGTACTCCTCCACTCGCCTCGAGGAGCCGGCCTACAACGTGCGCCTGGGAGCCGCCTACTTCCGGCAGGTCATGGAGATGTTCGACGATCGCACCGAGCTCGCCCTGGCCGGCTACAACGGCGGCCCCTACCGGGTCAAGCGCCTGTGGCGCAAGGCCGGCCCCGGGGCCGAGGTCGACTACTTCCTCGAGAACCTGCCGGTCGAGGAGTCTCGCGACTACGCCAAGCGGGTGCTGCTGTACTCGGACAGCTATGAGCAGCTGTATTCGTTCTAGCGGATCGCCCCCCTCGACCTCGATCCCTCTCCCACCGTCGAGGTGAGCGAGGGACGCCCGCACCCGGCCTTCGCTGACCAGAGGTTCGTTCGTTCGGGCACGCGCCCCAAGTACGTGAGGTCCCGCTGGCCCGGTCTGGACCTGATATACTCTTTCGCCCCCGCCGAGGGGGGTGCTGGGTCCATAGCTCAGCGGTTAGAGCGTCCGGCTCATAACCGGCAGGTCCCTGGTTCAAATCCAGGTGGACCCACACACCGGAACGTGGAACGTAGCCCGAGGGTGCCGACGACTGTCGCAGAGGAAGCCCAAACTCCCCTCCGCGGGGCTCGCTGTAGCCGCGCGGAGGGAGAGGCTCACCGAGGGGGTGTCTCGAAAGAGGCACCCCCTTTCGTTTGGGCTCATCTCGGCCGACCGTCGCCTCCCGACGGGCGAAACCCCTGGAGCCTACGGGGGTGAGACAAGGGACGAAACGGAGCGTATGGCAAGACCTCTAGAGACCATCATCGAATTGCAGGAAGCCCTGGACCTTCTCGAGACCGCCGAGCGTCAGCTCGAGGACATCCCCGACTGGATGCGAGAGCTCGACGCCGAGTACCAGGAGCGTAAGTCACAGATCGACGCGCTCGAGCAGGAGGCCGAGGATGCCACCGCCGCCCGACGGGCGGCGGAAGCCGGAATCTCGGACGCCCAGGAGAAGCTCAAGCGGTACCAGAAGCAGATCAACGAGGTGACGACGCAGCGCGAGTACGGCGCCCTTCTCCAGGAGATCGACACTGCCAAGACGCAGGTGGCGAGCCTCGAGGAGCAGGCGCTGAGCTCGATGGAGCGCGCCGATGCCGCCAACACGGCGCTGGCCGAGCAGCGCGAGGGCTTCGGGGACCTCGACCAGCGCTACCAGGCCGAGCTCGCCAAGTGGGAGAAAGAAAAGCCCGGCATCGCCGAGGAGGCGCGCAAGCTCTCCGAGCGGGTCGAGGTGCTGCGCGAGCATGTGCCGCGGGGCCTGCTCAGCCAGTTCCAGCGCATCCGGAAGCGGAATGGCGGGCAGGCGCTGGCGGCGATCCGACGGATCGATCGCCACCGGGGTCCGGCCATGTGGCACTGCGCCGCCTGCAACTACAACGTGCGCCCGCAGGTCCTGGTCGACATCCAGGACCGGGGAGCCCTCATCCAGTGTGACAGCTGCAAGCGGATCCTCTTCGTCGAGACCGAGGAGGAGCCGGCGACGACCGCCGCGCAGGGATGACGCCTCGTAGCCCGTGAGCTCCGTCGACCGGGAGGTGGCCGAGCGGCTGGCGGCGATCCGCGATCGGATCGCGGCGGCGGCGCGCCGGGCCGGGCGGGATCCCGCCGAGGTGGTCCTGGTGGGGGCGGCCAAGCGGCAGCCGCCGGAGCGTCTGCGCGCGGCCTGGGCGGCGGGGCTCCGGGTGTACGGCGAGAACCGCGTCCAGGAGGCGGAGGAGCATCGCGCGCTGCTGCCCCTCGAGGCCGAGTGGCACCTGATCGGGCCGCTCCAGTCGAACAAGGTGAAGCGGGCGCTCGACCTGTTCTCCACCGTGCATTCGGTGGACCGGTTGAAGATCGCCGAGAAGCTGGACCGGGAGGCCGGGGAGCGGGGCGTGGTGTTGCCCTGCTTTCTGGAGGTGAACCTGGGCGGGGAGGCCTCGAAGTCGGGGTTTCCGGCCGCGGGGCTGGTGGAGCGGGTGGCGCCGGTGGCGGGGTTTTCGAATCTCCGGGTCTTGGGGTTGATGGCGATTCCGCCGATTGCGGAGGATCCGGAGGAGGCGCGGCCTTGGTTTCGGCGGTTGCGGGGGCTTTCTGAGGAGCTCGCGGGGCGGGAGGAGTGGGTGGGGTGGGAGGGGAAGCTCTCGATGGGGATGAGCTCGGATTTCGAGGTCGCGGTGGAGGAGGGGGCGACGCAGGTGCGAGTCGGGACGAGCTTGTTTGGGGCGCGGGACTAGCACACGGGCCGAGAGCCGGTAAAACTTCGGCGGCAAACTGCGCCGGCGAAGTTTCACGCCGCTCTCTGCCCTGCGTTCCCTGGTCGCTGGGGCTTCCCGGTTCGGTGCGGTCGGCAGCCGCTCGCTTGGTGGGGGAGAGGAGGGGAAAACCGGGGTCGGACGTTTCGGCGGAGGCTTCGCCGACGCCCGCGTGCCCGGTGGCTTTCTCGGCGGCGGACTGCGACCTGCGAGAAACCGCCGGGCCCCCGGGCTGCCACCTTGGTGGATGAGGCTCTTTCGGGTGAGGCGCCGACTGGCCGCTTGCCTGTTGGGGAGAGGCGCTGTAGGGCCGTCCAGATGGCGGTGGTCGCGCAGGCGCCAACAGCCTGATCCTGCTGCTGAAACCCAAGACCTTCTAACTGCACCTCGAGGCCCAGCAGATGAACCGTGTACCTCGTGGTGGCGCAGCCGGTCGGCTTCTGTGCCGGCGGCCTCAGCACGGTCCGGCCGATAGGTACAGACGGCAAGGGCCTAACTACGATGAACCCCAAGTACGCTTGCTCGAGCTCCTTCGCAACCGCTTCCCGGTCGCCCGCCGCGGCGTTCATCAAGAGGTTCTCGAGCCTCTCCTCGTCGAGCCTCTCGCCTCCGAGGTCGCGGAACAGATGAAGCCTCCCGCACCCGTTCTTCTTGTAGAGCAGACAGCTTGAGTAGTACCGGTCGACCTCCTGCATAAAGTGCCGGTCGATGTAGTGCTCCTCCACCACGATGCTCGAAGCTCCGAGGTCGGCGAGGTACGACGTCAGATACCGAGCTTGGAGGCCCTCAGCTTCGACAGCTAGGTCTCCACTGAGCCTGGCCACTTGCTCCAATAGCACCTTGGCGGCGAATCGGACGCACGTCACGCCATTTCGAGGGCGTGGGTCATCGAAGGGTGCCTGGGGCATTCGGCGGGGCTCAGCCCGTGCACTCCCATTGCTGATGGAGGGAGAGCTTCGAGCCACCTGGGTTCCACCCGGCGGAACGACGTTTCAGTCCACGAGCAACCGAAGATCCTTTTCGCTGACGGTGCGTTCGCTCTCGTACTTCTCGCGGACGGCGTCTCGTAGCTCGCGGCCCTGCCTCAAGAGCTCGCGAACACGCTCTCGATCGATCGGCTTTGCTTCTTCACGCATCGGGTGCTCGTCTTGCCTGGTCATTGGTGCCCCCTTGGATAGGTGGAGAGGGCTACCGGAAAGGGAACAGAGTGTGCCAGAGCCCCGGCAGCTCCGTCAAGCGGGCAGCGCCCCCAGGACGGGTCTGTCCGCCTCCGGTCCTCGCCGACGAATGGTCTGAGAGCCGCTGGCTCGGTCGCTGGGTCGCAGCGACATGCTGTCCGTCGCAAGACCATCAATGGCCCTATTATACTCCTTCGTGCACTCCGTCGTATTCTCGATATGCGTTTCACTATCGCCGCATCAGCCCACAACTACAGCAGTGATGGGACAATTACCCTGAAATGCCTCGTGGAAGCCAGTATCCGGAACCTCTATCGGGCTCCATTCTAAGCCGAACGCTCAAGGTGCAGCCCGGCCACCGGCTCCGGCTGCCCTCAGACTTGCGCGACTCGCTTCCCTGGCTCGCCGACCTCACTGCCGGCGGATCGGTGGATTGCCTGGCTCGTCCTGCGCCCAAGGGCGGCCTCGCACTCTCGCCAACCCTGCTCAATGAACGAGGTGACCTGACGGGGTTGCTCGGAGAGGCGGGCTCTCTCGGCCGGCAGGACATCGTCACAGCCAGGGGAGAGCTCGCACGCTATCTCGCCGCAGGCTGGCTCGTAAAGGTACATGTCGAGGCGACGAGCCGACGGGCGGGCTTCTCTTTACCAGAGGAGGCTAGGAAACTCGGGCTCGTACCTTCGTGGAGCTCGCGTTCACCGTCCTATGTGGTCGCGGTCGCCCTTGGGGAGACTCTCGAGGTCTGGCCCTCGGAACAGTGGACACGATACCAGCGAACTCTTGAGCTAGACCTCGAGGTGCTGGTTGGAGAGCTCAGAGAAGATGACTAGCCGACTCGTGGTCGCACGGCCTGATATCGTCGGCGGTCTCTCAGCTCGGCAAGGAAGCGACCCATGGCAGACCTGTTGATTCAGAATCTCTCCGAGGTGGCGACGGCATTGGGGGTTGAGCCTCTGCGGGGTGCGGAGCAGGGGCGGGTGGAGCGGCTCTCCGGGGTCGAGGTGGTGTGCCGGGACGGGCGGATCGCCTTCGTCGGGCCGAGCGCGGAGCGGATGGCTCGGTTCGGGGAGATGGCTGGGGCGGAGCGGCTGGACGGCGAGGGGGGGACGCTGGTGCCCGGGTTTGTCGACCCTCATACCCACCTGCCGTGGGCCGGGAGCCGGGAGGAGGAGTTCCGGATGCGTCTGGCCGGGGCGACGTACCAGGAGATCTCGGCCTCGGGGGGCGGCATCCTCTCCACCGTCGCGGCGACCCGAGCGGCCGGCGAGGACGAGCTCGAGCGCCTGGTGCTCGGTCGCATGGACCGGATGCTCGCCTGGGGCACCACCACCGCCGAGGCCAAGAGCGGCTACGGCCTCGACCGCGACGACGAGCTCAAGCAGCTCCGGGCCATCCACCGGGCCTCCGAGATCCACCCGGTCGACCTCGTGCCCACTCTGCTGGCCGCCCACGAGGTGCCGCCCGAGCACCGGGACACCCGCGAGCGCTACGTCGAGCTGGTGTGCGAGGAGATCGTGCCCGCCGCCGCCGAGGCGGGTCTCGCCCGCTTCTGCGACGTCTTCTGCGAGCACGGCGTGTTCACGGTGGAGGAGTCCCGCCGCGTCCTCGAGTCCGGGCGCCGGTGGGGCCTCGCTCCCCGGCTCCACGCCGACGAGTTCGAGGATTCGGGCGGTGCCCGCCTCGCCGCCGAGCTCGGGGCGCTCTCGGCCGACCACCTGATCGCCATCTCACCGGCGGGAATCGAAGCGATGGCCGCGGCGGGGGTGACGGCGGTCCTGCTGCCGGGCACCAGCTTCTTCCTGATGAAGCACACCTACGCGCCGGCCCGGCACCTGGTCGAGGCGGGCATCCCGGTGGCCCTCGCCACGGACTGCAACCCGGGCTCGTCCCACACCGAGTCGATGCCCATGATCTTCGTGCTGGCGGTCTACGAGCTCGGGCTCTCGATCGAGGAGAGCCTGACCGCCGCCACTCTGAACGCCGCGTGCTGCCTGGGGCTGGGCGAGGAGATCGGCTCGGTGGAAGAGGGCAAGCGCGCCGACCTCGTGCTGCTCGACGCGCCGAACCTCCTCCACCTCGCCTACCACTACGGCGTGAACCCGGTCGCGGCGGTGGTCAAGGGCGGCCGGGTGGTATTCACCGCATCCCCCCCCTGACTCTCGATCCCTCCCCCACCCTCCGGGCACCGCGCCCGACGGGCGTCGTGGGGAGAGGGACGCCACCACCCGCTTCGGCGAGCAGCCGCTGTTGGCTCGACTCGAGCTACTTCCCCGCTTCCGCTCCCGGCGCGCTCACGAACTCGGGCCGGATGTCCACCGGCAGGTCCTTGAGCTTGTCGAGGGCCGCCAGGAGCTCCGGGCTCGCCTTGCCGTAGGTGTCCAGGAACTGGGCCGTCCCTTCGTAGTCGCCCGTCGCCTGGAGGGTCAGCATGTCGTGGAGCAGGTCCCGGATGGCGCTGGGGAACTTGTCGGAGACCGCCTGGAAGCGGCCCTCCGAGTCCACCTTGAGGGCGCCCTTGGCGGTCAGGTAGTTGAACTGGGCCACCACGCCCAGGCCGTGGGCCTCCTCGACCCCGAAGCGCGCCGCGCGGAAGAGACCCGCCACGTAGGTCGGCTCCAGGTGCTCGCGCAGCTCGGCGGGCATCTCCCCCTCGTTGATCAGGGCGAGGATGTTGTAGATCCCCATGACGTCGGCCTTCGCCTCCTCGAGAGTCGAGTAGAGCTCCTTGAGCTCCAGGCGCACCTCGGTCTGGCGGCCGTCGACCGTGATCTTGCCCGGGCCCAGGCCGTGGGAGAGCTCGTGGTGGAGGGTCTCGTCGAGGAAGGCGTCGAAGGAGATCTTCTGACGGTCCTGGGGCACCAGGACGCGCTCGGCGATGGGCACCAGGATCTGGTCGTACTTGGCGCGCATGACGTTCCTGAGCAGGACCTTCTTCGAGCCCTTGGCCTCGCGCACCCGCTCGTCGTTGGGCAGGTTGAAGGCGTTGGTCTGGACGGCCGAGCTCGCCTCGCCGCCGGTGTAGACCTCGTCGACCACCCGGATCGGGCTCGCGGTGCC
>CAZIIB010000050.1:0-8880 GCA_964539125.1 uncultured Thermoanaerobaculia bacterium
CCGCCCGAGCCGGCGGCCACGTACCAGGTGGCCCGGTCGGTCGGGTCGATGGCGATGTCCGCGATCCGCCCGGACATGAGGCCGGGTCCGATGTTGCGCAGGGTGAGGCCGGAGAAGGTCTCGGCCGTCATGCGGTCCGAGCTTTTCGGCGGCGCCGTGGGCTTGGCCGCGAGCGTCGCTCCGCTCAGGCCGGTCAGGCTGGTCAGAAGGAAGATCGCGCACGCGAACGTCAACGCTCTCGACACCGTCGGTTTCATGTCCTCTCCCGGGTTGGGTTGGGTCGTGGTCAACGGACCCCTTGCGGAGTCCGAGGCGATGCTAGCAGCGTCTCGGCCGTCGAAGTCTGGTAGCATTTGCGCACGATTCGCAGGATCACAGGCTCGCCGCGGAGGGCAAGGCCCGTTGAAGCGGCCGAGGCTCTCCCTCGGCCGGCCGCCCGTGAGGTATCGAGCATGTACATTCGACGGATCTCGTCCGGTCTCGTCGCCGCCTGCGGCCTGGCCCTGGCCGCCTGCGCCCAAGGCCCGCCGATGGCGCCGGCCTCGCCCCACGCCGCGCCGGATCCCCTGGGCGGTCTGCCCGCCTTCGGCCGGGCCCTCGAGAGCCACGAGACGGCCCGGGCGGCCCTCGCGGCGGGCGCTCCCGACTACGCGTGGAATCTCTTCCTGTGGCTCGACGAGCCGCTGGCCGAACCGGGACCCAAGCGCTGGGAGACGACCTTCCGCCAGACGAGCACCATCTACCTGCCCGACGGCTCGAAGCCGGCGCCCTGGGGCCCAACCGAGCCGCCGGCCGAGGTGCGCGAGGAGGCGGCGAAGCTCCAGGCGGCGGGAGGCTGCCCGGTGCCGGCCGGCGTCTGGCACGACCTGGACACCACGATCCAGGTGGACGGCCTGGTGCTCCTGGACAAGTGGAGCCGGGACGTGCGCTACCAGCTCCTCATGAACCGGCCGGCCTTCGACTACCTCGTCGAGCGGGGCTTCTACAACGTGAACGGCCAGGAGGCGGCGGCCCGGGCGGGAAAGCCCGCCGACTTCCCCTGGACCGCTTACGAGCTGAAGACCTCCTGGCTCTGGATCGGCCAGGATACCGAGCGCTGTCGCACCCTCTCCGGCAGCTACTACGTGACGACCGCCTACTACCAGCGCTTCGACGCCGACGGCCGGCCGGCGGGGTGGGAGGTGGGATGGGCGGCTCTCGCCGGCATGCACGTCATCAACAAGACCCTGCCGAGCTGGGTCTGGATCACCTTCGAGAACGTCCACAACCCGGACTTCACTCAGGCGAAGCTCGAGCTGCCGCTGGCGCCCGAGGTACAGGTGGCGAACGCCAGGTACCAGGCGGCGCTCCGGAACCTCGGCTCGGTGTTCGCCAACTACCAGCTCGACGGCATCCAGGTGCACTTCACCGAGCCGGGGAGCGACCCGCCGAAGCCGGTGCTCCTGGCCAACTCGACCATCGAGTCCGCCTTCCAGCCCGAGTCCTCCTGTCAGACCTGCCACGGCCTCGCTTCCATCACCCCGGACGGCCTCTACTTCAACCTGGTCGAGCCGGGTGCCGGCGACCTCGCCTACTACACCGGCGACCCGCCGGACGTCGGAGCCCAGGGCTTCACCGGCCTCGACTTCGTCTGGTCCATGAAGCGCGCCCACCGGGAGCGGAATCCATGAGCGTCCTCGCTTTCCCCAGGATCTACTTCCACGGCTTCATGGAGTGGGATCCGACCACCGCCAACAACAACGACTACCTGCCCACCTACGCCGCCTCGGAGGCCGGGCTCGACTGGGACTTCCTGGCGAAACAGGATCCGCCCATCACGCCGGAGAACTTCCGCGAGACCTTCCGGCCCTGGGCGATCGATCCCCACTCCGACACCTGCCCCGACCCGTCGGCCGGGCCCAACGACGACAGTTGCGCGGGCAGCGCCACCTCTCACATGGGGAGCCGTTGGGACTACTACGGCTCGGGCGGCTGCCGCTTCCTGGACGACCCGTCCCGGGGGCACACGACGCGCACGAGCGGCGGCGCTCTGGCCTACGGCGAGCCGGCGGCGAGCGACGACCCGATCCTGGGCCAGCCGGTCTTGCTGGCCGGCGACTCCTTCGGTGGGCAGGCCTCACCGGGGCGCCTGGTCGACGTCAACCCCGGCGTCCCCTGGTCGAGCCAGGTCTTCTTCGCCAGCCTGGGAGCCGGCGACGAGACCACCTATCTCCGCGGCCCCCGCTTCGAGCGCATGTACTCGGGCTCGTTCTTCGTGCCGCGCAACTACAGCCCCGACCTGATCATCGCCGGCGCCATCGGCGTGGTCTTCCAGACCGCGGTCCCGGCGGCCTCGGTGGAGGTGGGGGGCGCCTCGGGCTCGCCGCTCCTCGCCGCCCTGGCGGCGGCCATCAAGGCGCCGGGCGCCCGGGGGCTCATGCTCCGCTTCACCGCCTACTCGACCCTCTACTACCAGAACGGCGTCTTCAACGACTACCCGGAAGCCCCGGACTGCGACGCTCTCCACGCCCTCTACGAGGAGGGGAAAGTCTTCCCCAACCCGGCCTACAGCCGAGTGGCCGGCACCTTCGGGGTGTGGCGCGACGGCGAGCTCGCGAGCGTGCCGTGCGGCCACCTCCTGGTGGCGAGCGGCCAGGTGGCGCCCGCGGGAGCGGCGCAGGAGGGCGAGGGCGCGAGCTCTGCCGGCGGGGCGCCGCACCTCCGGAAGGCCGAGACCATGACCTTCGGCGGCCACGGCGGCCCGGGCGCCGCCGCGGAGGCGGACCTGGTGGGCGCCTCGTCCCTGCCGCCGGTCGCCTTCGGCACGAGCGTCGCCGAGGTGAACGCCGGCGCGGGCGTCGTCTCGCTGGACTTCTCGAACACTGTCCCGGAGTCCACGGTGGCCGGGGCGAAGCTCCATTTCGGACCGCTCACCCTCGGGGTCGAGCTCCCGGACGGCTCGTTTCGACCGATCAACACCTTCGGCTTCGAGCGCTACGGTAGCGAGGCCTACCTGGCGAGCTCGGGGCTGATCGACGTGCCCTTCGGCGACGGGGTCACCGCCGCCGCCATCGACTCCTGGCTCGGCGAGGGCGACGGCCTGCTGGCCGTCAAGGCCGGCGAGACGACCCTGCTCCGGCAGCGGCCGCTCACCGCCCGCACCGACCAGCGCGGTGTCTACGTGGACCAGTGCCGGGTGCAGGAGATCACGGTCCAGGTGCGCCACAAGGAGGGGCCGCCGCCGGCGGGCACCCGGGTCAAGCTCGCCCAGTACTACCCCTACCCGCTCGAGGTGAGCTCGCAGCTCTGGGCCCTCTTCGGGACCGATCCCTCGGGAGGCGCCCCGGCCGGGAAAGGGGGCGGCGGCGACCCGGCCTGCACGGCCATCGCGTCGAACCCGTACCTGCGCTTCTTGGACGGCGACGTCCTGCCGGTCGAGGGCGACACGGTGACCGTGCGCCTGGCGGCCGAGGCTCCCGGGTTCCCCACCCTCCAGTTCTACCCCTTCCTGCCCGGCGAGCCGGTTCCCGAGCCTCAGGCCGAGGTCACCTTCGGCTTCCAGGCGGACGGCGGCTACTCGATCGGCGACGCCTACTACAGCGCGGCCCGCGCCCTGCCCTTCGACAACGCTCTGGTGGCCGAGTTCCGCGACCGCTGGAACGGCACCGGCGCCTACGCCGGCGAGCCCAAGCACGACCGCACCCTGGCCTGGCGCTTCGTCTACGGCAAGATCCTCTACGTCTACGACATGCTCTACCCGGTGATGGACCAGTTCATGCCCCTGGGCGATCTGGTGCGGGTCGAGGGGGCGATCGACCAGCTCGTCACCCTGATCGCCGAGGACCGGGCCGACGCGAGCACCCTCTACATGCCTGTGACTCGGGAGCTCTCCGCCGGCAAGCGGCGGATCCTCGAGACCTGGGGCGACCTGGTCCAGCGCAAGTACCCGCAGCAGGACCTGCCGCCGATCCCCGTGCCGTGCGACCTCGAGCCCGGGAAGTCCGATTGACCTCCCGGCCGGACCGGGTCCTCGCGGCGGCTCTCGTCGCGGTCGCCGCGCTGCCGGCCGTCCTCGTGGGGCAGGATGCCGCGGACGCCACGCCGCCGGACGCGGGTGGCCCGGGAACCGTCTTCTACGGCACCGCCACCGTCCGGGAGCGCCCCGTGGACAGCGCCACCGCTGCGGTCACCGTCCTCGACCGCCAGGAGATCGAAGCCCTGGACGCCGACAGCGTGGCCGACCTGCTCGCCTTCGTCCCCGGCGTTCTGCTCGAGACCGCCGGCACCCGCGGCGGCCTCACCACCGCCACCATCCGGGGCGGCGATCCCAACTTCACCCGGGTCCTGATCGACGGCGTACCGGTCAACGACGGCACCTACGAGGTGGGCGGGGTGTTCGACCTGGAGGCGCTCCCGGCCTCGGCGGTGGAGCGGATCGAGGTGGTCCGCGGGCCGCTTTCCGCCTACTACGGCTCGACCGGCCTCGCCGGGGCGATCAACGTGATCACCCGCCGCGGCCGGCCCGGGCCGCCCCGCGGCGAGGCCCGAGTCGCTGCCGGCGACGCCTCCTACGCCGCCGCCGAGACCGGCCTCTCCGGGGGTGGCGAGCACGTGGACTGGTTCGTCGGCCTGGTCCACCAGGACGAGGCGCGGCGGATCGCCGAGGAGCGCTTCGACCTCGACCAGCTCCAGGGGCGCCTCGACCGTTCGCTGGGCGCCGGCGGACACCTGGAGGTGGCCGGCCGCGCCGCCTCGTGGAGCGCGGACGATTACCCGGAGGCCTCGGGCGGCCCGGTCTACGGCTCGGGCGAGCTTCGCCACGGCGACCACCGGGAGGCGAGCCTCGGCGCTCACGTGAACCTGGGGCGCCACCGCCTCACCCTGGCCGCCTACCGCCACGACCTCGACCGCACGAGCCCGGCGATCCCGCCCCTGGTGCCCGCCTCGGACGAGTCGACCCGCTTCACCCGTCTGCGCCTCGGCTGGGCCTGGACGCCCATCGCCCGCGACGCCCTCCGGGTGAGCTTCGGCGCCGACGCCGAGCGCGAGCGGGGGACGAACGAGAGCACACTGACCCTCTTCCCGGGGCCCGGCGGAGAGGTGCCCGGCGACTACTCCACCACCCGCACCACGCCCGGGGCCTACACCGAGGTGGTCGCCCACCACTCGGACCTCGAGCTCGAGATCGGCGCTCGCCTCGACCTGCCGGAGGGCGAGGGCCCGCAGTGGAGCCCGCGCCTGGGGGCGAGCTGGCGGCCGGGGGGCGGAGCGACCCGCCTCCGGGCCTCGGTGGGCCGGGCCTTCAAGCTGCCGAGCTTCTTCGCCCTGGCGAGCCCGCCGGCCCTGGGCGGCAACCCGGACCTCCGGCCGGAGGTCATGGTGGGGGCGGACGCGGGCGTCGAGCGCCGCTTCGAGGCCGCCGGCGTCGAGGCGGGGGTGGGCGTGTTCGTCAACCGCTTCCGCGACCTGGTCGACTTCGACTTCGAGAGCTTCCGTCACGTCAACCGCTCGCGAGTCGAGGCGCGGGGCGTCGAGGCGCACCTCGCCTGGCGGCCCCGGGGGCCGGTGAGCCTGGCCCTCGACCTGACGCGACAAGAGGTGGAGGACCGGGACACCGGCCAGCCGCTCCGGCTCCGGCCCGACGGGTTCGGGGGGCTGCGCCTGGGGTGGCGGCCCCGCGCCGGCGTCAGCGTCGAGCTGGACGCCTCGGGGGTCTCGAGCTTTCGCGACCAGGAGCTACCGGTGCCCGAGCGCACGCGGGTCGATGGCCGCCTGGTCTGGGGCGCCGCCGCCTCGTGGCCCTTCACCGGTTCGTGGGCTCTGCGAGTGCGGATGGACAACCTGACCGACGCCGCCTACCAGACGCTCGTCGGCTTTCCGGGCGCCGGACGCTCGCTGCGCGTGGGTCTCGGCTGGGCTCCGGACTGACCCTCGCCACCGGCAGGAGTCGGCGCTATACTCCCGTCACTTGACCGGCGAGGGAATTCCCAAGAGTTACACGCGATTTGTAAAGGGTGCATGAATCGAGCCGTACCTCTCCTGAACGCGGCGACCGGTCTATCGCTCGCGCTGCTGGTGATCCCGGCCTTCGCGAGGCCTCGGCCGCGTCCCGCGCCGGCCTCCCCAATACGAGCTGTCAAGGCAAGAGCCGCGCCCGGCCGGCCCACCGCGACCGGTTCCGCGGACGGCGCCCTCGCCACCTCGTCGCCGAGCTTCGCCCCCGGCCTCCGACCCGAGGTGCTCCACCTGGCCCTCGAGGCCCAGGAGTGCGCCGTCAGCCGCGGCCTGGTGAGCAAGCCGGACCTCCTCACCGTCATCGACTACTCGCTGCCTTCGACCCGGCGCCGCCTCTGGGTGCTCGACCTCGCCCACCACAAGGTGCTCTTCCACGAGCTCGTGGCGCACGGCAGGGGCTCGGGCGAGAACCGGGCCACCCGCTTCTCCAACGTGGCGATGAGCCTCGAGTCGAGCCTCGGCCTGATGACCACGGCCGAGACCTACTTCGGTAAGAACGGCTACTCGCTGCGCCTCGACGGCCAGACCCCCGGGGTCAACGACCGGGCCCGTGACCGGACGATCGTGATGCACGGCGCGGACTACGTGAGCCAGGACTTCATCCAGCGGGTCGGCCGGCTCGGCCGGAGCTGGGGTTGTCCCGCGCTGCGGCGGGTGGTCGCGAGCCGCGTGATCGACACCATCAAGGGGGGGAGCGTGGTCTTCGGCTACTACCCGGACCGGAGCTGGATCGGCTCCTCGCCGTTCCTCTCCTGCCAGGCCGCCGGCGAGAGGATCGCCGCCGGCGCCGGCGCGGCGGCCGGCACGCCCTGATCAGATCGATTCAGATCGATTCCGATCGATTCCGGCCGATCCGGAACCTCACCGCCCGCCGGTGACCGCGGCGACCAGCTCCTCGACCGGCGCGTTGTCGGAGAAGCTTCGGCTCAGGTGGGCGTAGAGGTCCACGTCGCCCGGCGCGAAGACGAAGCTGCCGCCGAGCTGGAACGGGTCCTTGCCGAGCCGGCGCTGGGAGTGCCCGCCCGCGCGGGCGCGGGACCGGCCCTGCCAGTCGTCGCGGCGCAGCAGGTTGAGGAGCGAGCCGGAGCCGAGCTTGGCGGCGCGGTAGGCGCGGCGCTCCTCGTCGACCAGTAGCGGGAACTCGATCCCGGTCTCTTGGCGGAACAGCCGGGCGTAGTGGAAATCCCCCAGCCCGATGGCGGCGACCGACGCGCCGGCGCTCCGGAACGACTCCTCGTGCTCGCGCAACTGCGCGACGTGCTCGCGGCAGAAGATTCAGCCGTAGTGGCGGAGGAAGACGAGGACCGCCGGGCCCGCCTCCCAGAGCGAGCCGAGGCGCACCTCCCGGCCGTCCGGGTCGGGGAGCGAGATGGGGGCGAGCACGGAGCTGAAGGTCTCGGCCATGGCCAGGGGAGTGTAGCGCGGACGACCCGGTCCTCGGGCGTATCGACCCTTTCGAAGCTTCGATGATATAAACAGACGATAACCTGGCTCGAGGAAGGAGGAACTCCATGGGGCTCGGAACCTGGACCAGAGGGAGCCTGTTGATCTTGGCGGTGACCCCGCTCGTGGCAATCCTCACCGCTTCACCGGTGCAGGCAGGCTATTGTGAGACCTGTGTCGCACACTTGATCTGCAACTACTACGACGAGTGCATTTACGTCGAGGAGTGCAAGCTCGTCCAGCTCCGCGGAACCGAACAGTGCTGGGTCGACTTCTACGGATGCCATCAGGCAGGAGCCGGCTGCCGGTGGGCTGAGCTCATGTCGCCGGCGAACGGGGCGAGCCTGAGCTCGCGGCTCCTGGCGGGCTTGTGCTCCGAGGCCGAGCCGAGCCCTCCACTGCCCGCCGTCGGGGACCCCCGGAGCGCCCCGAGGCCTGCTCTCGAGCGGCCGGGTGAGGAGCCGGAGGGAGCGGGCTGACTCGGAGGCACCCGAGAAATGGGCCCCGTGCAACGCCCGGCTCCGCAGGTGGGCCGGATCGTCTGGAGATGCCTGGCGGGTGCGCTTCTGCTGCCATGCCTCGCGGCAGCCGTGCCGGTTCACCTGCATCTCCAGGTGGTCGGACCTCCCCCGACAGAGCTCCCGGCACTCTCGATCCGCGCCATCCCTCAGGGCGCCACGAACCGGGCAAGCGCCGAGGCCGAGCCTCTCGACCTGCAGATCCAGGCAACGAAGGCGCCGCTCCTCGACCTGGCGCCCGGCCTCGTGTGGTTGATCCGCGCAACGGCCCCGGGGTATTGGATTCCCGAGACCACCGTGAAGGTGGAGCCAGGCGGAGGCGAAAGCGCGCTTCGGCTCTTCCCCGCGGGTACCGTCCGGGCGAAGCTCGAAGTCCAAGGGCTCGAGGAGCGGCCGACCGTCATGGACCTGAGGTTCGATCCGGTCCCCGGCGAGCCCGGGCCTTCGGGTCTCGAGTCGGGGACGGTCGCATGTCGGGTCGAAGACGGCGTGGTGTCCTGCTCGCCGCCCGCAGGAACGCTGGATCTCCGGTTTGCCGTACCGCCCTTCGCTCCCGTCTATCGGCTGGGAGCCTCTCTGCAGGCGGGCGCTACGAAGACCCTGGATCCCCTTGTCTTGACCCAGGGGTCGTCGATCAGTGGAGAAGTCGTCACGGAAGACGGCGCAGAGGCCCCACGGGGGACTCGGGTCTCGCTCAGCCTCCCGCAGGAAGCCGTCATCGATCCTCGGGAAGAGAAGCGCCTGGAGATCCTCGGCTGGAAGGCTCAAACGGGGCCCCGGGGCTTCTTCCAGTTCCTCGGCATACAGCCGGGCCAGTACGCGCTCACCGCCGAGGCGCAAGGGTTCGCCCCGGCACGCATCTCACCCATCGAAGTGCTCCAGGGGCTGGAGACCTCTCTCAGCGATCCGCTGGTTCTCGCTCGCC
>CAZIIB010000050.1:8890-11643 GCA_964539125.1 uncultured Thermoanaerobaculia bacterium
GATCCGCCGCTCGCGCCCTCGGAAACCCCATGGAGGGTCCGCCTCTTGCGCGTCGATCCCAACGCAGATCGGTTTCTCGAGACCATCGATGGCCAGGCAACCGAGAAGGGGGCCTGGACCCGGTCCAACCTGGCCCCGGGGAGCTATCTCCTCGAGCTCCGGAGTGCCGACGAGGCGCGCTGGGTCCACGAGCGGATCGAAGTCGTCCGCGGCATGGAGCCGCTCTTCGTCGACGTACCACTCATCTCGGTCACGGGCACCCTCCGGCGCGGTGACGAGCCCGCGCCGGGAGAGCTGTGGTTCGGCACTCGGCAGGGGGCGAGGCGGATTCTCTTCCGAGTGGACCAGGAGGGAGAGTTCCGTGGCTCCCTCCCCTCGGCGGGGGACTGGGCGCTCGAGTGGCTTCCGGAGGATGGAGGGGGCCAGGTGGGTCTGAAGCCGGTGAAGGTCCCGCAGCGGCGGCGCGTGGAGCTCGATCTCGAGGTGCCGGACACGCGATTGGTGGGCCAGGTCGTCGACCAGCTCGGTCAACCGGTGACGGGCGCCGAAGTGTCGATCTTCAGCCTCGATGGAGTGGTCCGGCCGAGCTCCTCCAAGAGTGGCGAGGACGGCCGGTTCAGCCTGTTGGGACTGGAGCCCGGGAGCTTCGGAGTCAGTGCCCAGGTGGGCGACGCCAGCTCGGACATGGTCCCGGTGAGCCTTGCGGAGGGAAAGGCTCCCCCGGAGCTGCGCCTGGTTTTGCGCGGCAAGCAGCGGGTCGCCGGATGGGTGCATTCCGAAGGCCGTGGTGTGCCCGGGGCGACGATCACGGCCTGGCCTGACCTCGGGAGCGCCCCGGGATTGGCCTTCGAGCGAGCGGTCTCCGGGCCGGACGGATGGTTCGAGGTCCAGCTCCCGGGGAGTGCCCAGGCGATGAGCCTGCTGGTCGACGCCCCGGGCTACGCCCGCACTCTCCGCCGGGTGCCTTTGGAGACGGGCGATGCGGTCGTGCTCGAGATGGACCGTTACGGCGGCACGCTCGATCTCTCGACCGGTGTAGGGAAAGGGCCGTCGGCCTTTGTCGTGCACGACGGCGCCTTCCTTCCTGTCCAGGTCCTGGCCCAGCTCCTCCGGGCGCCGGAGGGCGGTGCAGAGGGCTCGGTAAGCCTTCCGAACCTGGCTGCCGGTCCGTATGTCCTCTGTGCGGGGACCGGCGTCCTGGGCGCCCTGCGCAGCGCGCACGAGCCTCCCGCCCAGGAGTGTTCCTCGGGGATTCTGCCACCTCTCGGTGCGCTCCAGCTCGAGCTCGGTCCCGCGGCGGAGGCCCCGCCAAAGCCGTTCTCCCCGAGATAGAGGGAAGGGCAGGGAGCTCGACGCCGGCCCCCGGGCCGGGGCGATAGACTGCGGGCTCTCTCTCGTCCGGACATGCCCCTCGCCGCGCTCTCGCTCCCGACCTGGCCCCCGGCGGCCCCCTTCTGGGCCGGCCTGCCGGTCTGGGCCCTGGCGACGCTGGGCGGTGCGGCGCTGGTGGCCGGGTTGGTGCGGGGCTTCGCCGGCTTCGGGGCCGGCCTGGTCATGGCGCCGGCGTTCGCGGTGATCGTGGGGCCGGCCGACGGCGTGCCCTTGATGGTGTTCCTCGAGATCCTGGCCCTGGCCCGCCTGCTCCCGGAGGCGCTGCCCAGAGTCGACGCGCGCACCGTCCTCGCCCCCGGGCTCGCCGCCTGCCTGCTGATCCCGGTGGGCTCGATCGCCCTGGTGGCGGTGGCCCCGGCGCTCCTGACCCGCCTGATGAGCCTCCTCGTGCTCGCCTTCGTCGCGCTGCTGGCCAGCGGCTGGCGCGTCCGCCGGCGGCCCGGGACCGCGGCTCTGCTGGGCGTCGGTGCGCTCTCCGGCACGCTGACCGGAGCGGCGGGCATCGGCGGGCCGCCGGTGGTCGTGACCCTCATGGCCGGGCCCGGCGAGGCGGCGGGCAACCGGGCGAACTTGATCGGCTACTTCGCCCTCACGCAGAGCGCGGCCCTCGCCATCTTCACGTGGCGGGGCCTGTTCGGCCTCTCCCACCTGGCGTTCGGGCTGGCCCTCGGGGTGCCGTTCTTCGCCGGCCTCCACGTCGGCGCCCGCCTGTTCACGCCCGGCGCGGAGCGGGCCTATCGCGGCGTGGTGCTGGCGCTGCTCGCGGCGATCGCCCTGGCCGGCCTGGTGGCGGGGTCGTGAACCGCCGGTAGGCGCACCGGAGCTGGGCCCCCGTCGAAGTCCTCGTAGAGGCCCCAGGACGGCCGCGGCGGCCACGGGACCGGCGGCGGCGTGGCCAGGATCAGGCGATCCGGCCCCTCCGGGCCGGTGGCGCCGGTGCGCTCGATCCGATGCCATCCTCGGGACAGAAAGCCCTCCTCGAAGGGCTTGCCGTCCACCAGGATCGTTCCCGATCCCTCGTGGCGAAACCGGCGGCCGGCGAGGGCCTCGAAGCTCCGGGCCGCGTCCGGCGCGAGATCCGACAGGTTGGTACCCAGGAGAAAGAGGTTGTGGTCGTAGTGGACGAAGTGGCGACTCAGGAAGTTTTGCTCGACGGGACCGAGCCAGCCGATGCGGTAGCTGTCGACGTAGGCCACAGCCCGGTGACGGCGCAACTCCTCGGGGATAGGCGGCAGGCCGCCCGACTCGTAGCGTGCGAAGGTGTCGATAGTCATGAGGTAGGCATAAAGCGCGTCGGGGCGGAAGTAGAGGCCGGCCATGTCGAACACTACGCCGACGCCATCTGTGCGCCATTGGTCAGA
>CAZIIB010000051.1:0-11149 GCA_964539125.1 uncultured Thermoanaerobaculia bacterium
GGCTCCCGAGGCTGCCTGGCAGTGGCTCGAGTACCTCTCCGCGCCGGCCCAGCAGGCGCGCTTCCACGAGCTCACCGGCGATCTGCCGCCGCGCCGGTCGGTGTGGCGCTCTGCCGGGCTCGCGCGCGACCCGCGGAGCGAGGCGTTCCGGGTCCAGCTCGAGCACGCCGTGCCCACCCCCAAGGTCCCCGAGTGGGAGCAGATCGCCACGCGCATCACCCAGTGCTCGGAGGAGATCGTGCGCGGCGGCCGGGATCTGGATGCGGCCCTCGCCGACCTCGACGCGGACGTCGACCGCATCCTCGAGAAGCGTCGCTGGCTCCTCGACCACCGCCGGGTGCGAAGCGTCCAGAGTAGCGGCCGGCCGGCCACGGGGAGCCGGTGATGAAGGGGCGCTCCGAGACCCGCGCCGCCTGGACGCTCCTCACCCCGGCCCTGGGGGCGATCCTCCTGTTCTTCGCCGTGCCCCTGGTGGCGGCCCTGTTCCTGTCGCTCACCGACTTCGACATCTACGCCCTGGCGAACCCGGCCAACGCCCGCTTCGTCGGCCTGCGCAACTACCTGCGCCTCGTCGCCGACCCCCTCTTCTGGATCGTGCTCCGCAACACCCTGGTCTTCGTGGTCCTGGGTGTGCCCCTCTGCCTGGGAGCGGCCCTGGGCGGCGCCCTCCTCGTCCACTCTCGGCTGGCCCGCCTCCGCGGCCTCTACCGCACCGTCTTCTTCGCCCCGGTGGTCACCACCCTGGTGGCGGTGGCCGTGGTCTGGCGCTACCTCTACCACCCGCGCTTCGGGCTGATCGACCAGGCCCTGGGCCTCTTCGGCGTGCCGCCGGTCGACTGGCTCGGCCACCCGTGGACGGCGATGGTGGCGATCACGCTCCTCGCCGTCTGGCGGACCTTCGGGTACGGCCTGGTCATCTTCGTGGTCGGCCTGGAGGCGATCTCGCCGGAGCTCTATGAGGCGGCCCAGATCGACGGCGCCGGCGCCTGGCGCCAGCTCCGGGACATCACCCTGCCCGAGCTGCGTCCGACGATGCTCTTCGTGGGCGTGCTGGTCACCGTGCAGCTCTTCCAGATCTTCGCCGAGCCCTACGTCATGACCCGCGGCGGCCCCCTCCACGCCACGACCTCCATCACCCTCCTCATGTACGAGCAGGGCTTCCGCTGGTGGAACATGGGCCGCGCCGCGGCCATCGCCTTCGTGCTCTTCGCCATGATCCTCGCCACGACTGGGCTCCAGGTGGCGTTGCGCCGTCGAGGGGGAAGCTCGTGAGCTCCCGTCCGCTCCGCCGCCTGGCGGTCCTGGGGGTCAACGGCACCCTCGCGGTCCTGGCCCTCGCCACGGCGGCACCGATCCTCTGGATGATCTCGGCCTCGTTCATGGCGACGGGCGAGGCGACCACGCTGCCGGTGCACCTGGTTCCGGCCCATCCGACCCTCGAGCACTACCGGCTTCTCTTCGCCCGCCTCGACTTCGCCCGCGCCCTGGGCAACACGCTGCTGCTCGCCACGGCGATCACCGTCATCTCGCTGTTGGCCAACTCCATGGCCGGCTACGCCTTCGCCAAGCTCCGCTTCCGCGGCCGGGACCGGCTGTTCGCGATCCTGCTGGCCACCCTGATCGTGCCGCCACAGGTCACCGTGTTGCCGCTCTTCCTCGAGATCCGCTCCCTGGGGCTGGTCAACTCCTTCGGCGGCGTGATCGTGGCCGGCATCGCCACCGTCTTCGGCATCTTCCTGGTGCGCCAGTTCGCCCTCGGCATCCCCGACGACCTCCTCGACGCCGCGCGCATGGACGGCGCCTCGGAGCTCCGCATCTACTGGACCATCGTCCTGCCCCTGCTGCGGCCGATCCTCCTCACCCTCGGGGTCTTCACCTTCCTCGCCGCCTGGAATGACTTCATGTGGCCGCTGATCGTGCTCACCGACCAGTCGAAGTACACGCTGCCGGTGGCGATCGCCAATCTCTCGGGCGAGCACGTCCAGGACATCGAGCTGATGATGGCCGGCGCGGTGGCCACCGTGCTGCCGGCCCTCGCCCTCTTCCTGGCACTCCAGCGCTACTACGTCCGCGGCATCCTCATGGGCGGAGTCAAAGGGTGAAAGGGCGGGGGGTTGAAGCGGCCGAGCTCCGTCTCGGCCGGGGCGGCCGGGCGTCCGGGATCTGGACTGCCCTCCTGTGCCTCGCCGCCCTGGCTGCCCTGGCTGTAGGCCCCGCTCCCGGCGCCCTGCCGGCGCCCACGCGCGTTTCCCTCGACCCCGGCGCCTGGCGGGCTGCGCCGGCCGACGGCGTGGGGCTCGCCCTGGCGGCGGCGCCCGGCCTGGGCGGCCAGCCGGCGCTGCGCCTCGACTACGACTTCCAGGGCCACGGCGGCTGGGCCGCCGCCCGCCATCCCCTCGACCTGACGCTGCCGCCGAGCTACGAGATCCGTTTCAAGCTCCGCGGCGCCGGTACGGCGAACCGCCTGGAGGTCAAGCTGGTCGACACCTCGGGCCCCTCGGGCGAAAGCGTCTGGTGGCACGTCGACCCGGCGCAGGGGTGGCCCACGGCGTGGACTGCGGAGCGGATCCGGAAGCGCCAGATCACCTTCGCCTGGGGACCCGCCGGCGGCGGCGAGCCGAACCGGATCGGAGCGATCGAGATCGCGGTCACCGCCGGCGGCGGGGGGCGTGGCTCCCTCTGGCTGGCCGGTCTCGAGATCGTCCCCACCGAACCGCCAAAGCCGCCTGAGGGCCCGCCACGGGCGACGGCCTCGAGCTCCGCGCCCGGCCACCCCGCGCGGGCGGCCCTCGACGGCGATCCGGCGAGCGCCTGGCGTCCGGACTCGGTGACGGCCGCCCTCACCGTCGATCTCCGGGGCCTCGTCGAGCTCGGGGGCCTCTCCTTCGCCTGGGAGCCGGGGCGGCAGCCGGAGCGCTTCCGGGTGGAGCTCTCCGAGGACGGGAGCGAGTGGGGGCCGGCCCACGAGGTCGTCTCCGAAGGCGCCGCCGCAAGCCACTTGCGCCTGCGCGACGCCGAGGCCCGGCGGGTGCGGATCTCCTTCGAGCCCGGCTCCTGCCCTCGCGGCTGCGGCCTGGCCGAGCTCACCGTCCGCCCCCTCGCCTTCGGCGCCTCGGCCAACGCCTTCATGGAGGCGGTGGCGGCCGGGTCTCCGCGGGGGGCCTACCCGCGGGGGTTCTCGGGCCAGGCGGTGTACTGGACCGTCGTCGGCCGGGGGACCGGAGCGACGGGCGCCCAGGAGGAGGCGCTCCTCTCCGAGGACGGCGCGCTCGAGACCGGCGCCGGGGGGTTCTCGCTCGAGCCGTTCGTCCGACTCGATGACGGGGCGGGCGGAACGCTCAGGACCTGGGCCGACGTGGTCGCGGCGCAGAACCTGGCCGAAGGCGACCTGCCGCTGCCCACCGTCGCCTGGCCCCTGAGTGAGTCGCCTGGGGCGGGCCGCGTTTCCCGGCTGGAGGTCACGCCTCTGGCCGTCGCCGAGGGCGGCCACTCGGCGCTCCTGGCCCGGTACCGGATCATCGCGGTCGCCGAAGCGGGCGCGGGCCGCCTCCGGGGGACCCTCTTTCTCGCCGCCCGCCCGTTCCAGGTCGACCCGCCCTACCAGACCCTGAACCTCGCGGGCGGCGTCGCCCCGATCGAGCGGATCGCCTGCGAAGAGAACGGCCTCCGGGTGGACGGGGAGCGCCCGGTGGTGGCGAGCCCGGCGGCGTCCGCCTGCGGCGCCCGGACCTTCGACCAGCCGCTCCTGACGACCGACCTGGCCGCCGGGCGCGTACCACCCCACCGCGCGGTGGTCGACTCCGTGGGGCTGGCGAGCGCCGCCCTCGCCTGGCCCTTCGACCTCGCCCCGGGCGAGAGCTTCGAGGTGGTCGCGGCCGTCGCCCTGGCCGACGCCGGAGCGACCGAGACCGCACCCCTCGCGGACCTGGCCCGCCTGGCCGTCTCCGGCCCCACCGGGTTCGCCGTCGCCGAGGCCGGCGCCCGGGACCGCTGGCGCGCCGCCCTGGGCCCTCTCGAGCTGGATCTGCCCGCCGCCGCCCGGCCCCTCGTCGAGACGCTCCGCTCGAGCCTCGCCTGGAACCTGATCCACCGGGACGGCGATGCCCTCCAGCCTGGCTCCCGCTCCTACGCCCGCTCCTGGATCCGCGACGGCGCCTTGACCGCCGAGGCGTTCCTGCGCGCCGGCCGAGCCGACGTGGCTCGCGCTTACGCCGAGTGGTTCGCCGGCTTCCAGTACCCGGAGGGCAAGGTGCCGTGCTGCGTCGACCGGCTGGGCGCCGACCCGGTGCCGGAGAACGACAGCCACGGCGAGCTCCTCCACCTGATCGCCGAGGTCTACCGCTACACGGGCGATCGGGCCTTCGCGGAGCGGATGTTCCCCCACGTGGCGGCTGCCGTGGGCTACATCGAGACCCTGCGCCAGAAGGAGCGCACTCCCGCCTACCGGGAGGGCGGAAAGCTCGCCTTCTTCGGCCTGCTGCCCGAGTCGATCAGCCACGAGGGCTACTCGGCGCACCCGGTCCACTCGTACTGGGACGACGCCTGGGCCTACCGGGGCCTGGCCGACGCCGCGGAGCTCGCGGCCTCCCTGGGCCGCGACGATCTCGCCCGGGAGTGGGCGGCCCGGCGGGACGAGTTTCGCTCCGATCTCCTGGCCTCCATCGCCCGGGTGCGGGCGCGCGATCACCTGGCCTTCATCCCGGGGAGCGCCGACCTGGGGGACTTCGACTCCACCGCCACCACCGTCGCCCTGGACCCGAGCGGGCTCCTGCCCTACCTGCCGCCCGACGCCGTGGACGCCACGTTCGAGCGCTTCTGGCGCGGCTTCGTCGCCCGCCGCGACGGCACGGAGACGTGGGACGCCTACACCCCCTACGAGATCCGCCACGTCGGGGCGTTCGTGCGCCTGGGCCGGGTCGAGCGCGCCCACGAGCTCCTGGCCTACTACCTGGCGGACCGCCGCCCCCTCGCCTGGAACGGCTGGCCGGAGGTGGTCACCCGGGACCCGCGGGAGCCCCGCTTCCTGGGCGATCTGCCCCACGGCTGGGTCGCCTCCGACTTCATCCGCTCGGTCCTCGACCTCTTCGCCTACGAGGAGCGCGAACCTCGCCCCCAGGGTGGTGGCGCGTGCCTGGTGCTCGGCGCCGGGGTCCCGGCGGCCTGGCTGGACCGGCCCGAGGGGATCGCCGTCCGCCACCTGGCGACGCCCTGGGGGGAGCTCTCCTACCGGCTGGAGCGCGCGGGGGGCGACGAGGGCGAGGGTGTGCGCTACCGGCTGGAGAACACTCAGGGACCGGGCGCGAGGCGGCTCGAGGCGCCGCCGGGCGGCCTCGTCTTCACGTTGCCCGGAGTGGCGGTGGGCGCCGGGCGCGCGCTCGTCGACGGCCGGAGCGTCACGCCCGGACCCGACGGCCGGGTGACGGTCCACGGCGTGCCGGTGGCGGTCGAGCTGCTTCCCGAGCGACCCGTCGCCGCGGGCGGGAGGGAGGAGGAGACGAGGTGAGCCGGCTGCCCAGCTCCTACGGCCACTTCGCGGCCGGTGGCACCGAGTACGTGGTGACCGATCCGCGGACCCCGCGCCCGTGGGTCAACGTCATCGCCAACCCACAGGTGGGCCTCGTCGTCTCCCAGACCGGGAGCGGCCTCTCGTGGATCGACAACTCCCAGCTCGCGGTGGTCACCCGTTGGCGCCAGGACCTGGCCGATGACCGCTCGGGCCGCTTCCTCTACCTCCTCGATTTCGAAGAGGACAGGCTCTGGTCGCTGGCGCCGGCGCCCTGCCGGCCCGCCTACGAGAGCTTCGCCTGCCGCCACGGCCTGGGCTGGACCCGCTTCGAGACCGAGCTCGCCGGCGTCCGCGCCTCCTGGACCCTGTCGGTCGACGAGACCGAGACGGTGGAGCTCTGGCGCCTGCGCCTCGAGGAGACCGCCGGCCGGCCGCGGCGTCTCGCCCTGGTCGCCTTCCTCGAGTGGAACTGCGGCGTCCTGCCGGCGCCGCGCCGGGAGTTCCAGAAGCTCTTTCTCGAGACCGGCTTCGAGGGAGGCGTCGTCACCGCCGGCAGCCACATGTGGGACACGCCGTCGGAGCGCTGGGGGCACTGGAACCGGGACTTTCCGTACTGGAGCGCGTTCGCGGCGGCCCAGGAGGTGGCGGCGGCCGAGGGGGACAAGGCGGCCTTCCTCGGACGGGGCAGGGATTGGAGCCGGCCGGCGGCCCTCGATCCCGGTGCCCGATGGGAGGGCGACTTCGGCCGCCACGGCGATCCCGTCGCGGCGCTGCGCTCGGAGATCGAGCTGTCGGCGGGCGGCAGCTTCGACGGCGGCTTCGTCCTCGCCACCACCGCCGACCGGGCCGGGGCCGCGGCCCTCGCTCGCCGGTTCGCCCGGCCGGAGGCCATGGACGCCTCCCTCGCCGCCGTCCGCGAAGGGTGGACGGGGCGCCTCGCCGGCCATCGCCTCGAGACCCCGGAGCCCGGCCTCGATCCGCTCCTCAACGACTGGTTCCGCTACCAGGCGATCTCGGCCCGGCTCTGGGGGCGGGCCGGCTACTACCAGCAGAGTGGTGCCTACGGCTTCCGCGACCAGCTCCAGGACTCCCAGGTCTGGCTCACGATCGATCCCGCGCGCTGCCGCGAGCAGATCCGCCTCCACGCCGGCCACCAGTTCGCCGACGGCTCGGTCTACCACTGGTGGCACCCCCTCTCCGAGCAGGGGCACGCGACCCGGATGAGCGACGACCTTCTCTGGCTCGCCTACGTCGCGGCGGGCTATCTGAAGGAGACCGGGAACCTCGGCCTCCTGGACGACCCCATCCCCTACCTGGACGAGCCGGAGCCCCGTCCCCTCGCCGACCACGTCGAGCGGGCCTTCGGCCGCGTCTTCCAGCGCACGAGCCGGCGGGGCCTGCCCTACGTCGGCGGCGGCGACTGGAACGACGGCCTCTCGGCCGTGGGGCTCAGCGAGCGGGGCGAGTCGGTCTGGCTGGCGATCTTCCTGGCCGGCCTGTGCGGCGACTGGAGCGAGATCTACCGGCGTGCGGACCGGAGCGCCGAGGATCGGGCCCGCTCGCGCGAGCTCGCCGACCGGCGGGGGGCCCTCATCGCGGCGATCAACGAGCACGCCTGGGACGGCGCCTGGTACCGCCGCGCCACCCGCGACGACGGCTCCTGGATCGGCTCCGCCGAGAACCGCTACGGGCGGATCTTCCTCAACCCCCAGACCTGGGCGGTCCTGGCCGGCGTCGCGACCCCCGAGCGCGCCGACCGCTGCCTGGCTGCAGTGGAGGAGCACCTGGTCACCGAGACGGGCGCGCTGCTTCTCGCCCCGGCCTGGGAGGAGCCGGACGAGACGGTGGGCTACATCACCCGCTACGCGCCGGGCCTCCGGGAGAACGGCGGGGTGTACACCCACGCCGCGGTCTGGGCGCTCGCGGCGGCGGCGAAGGCGGGCCGCTCGCCCCTGGTGGCCCGCCTCCTGGCGGCGATCGATCCCACCACCAAGGAGCCGGAGCGGTACTGGGCCGAGCCCTACGTGCTGCCGGGCAACGTCGACGGCCCCGCCTCACCCCACCACGGCCGCGCCGGCTGGACTTGGTACACCGGCTCCGCCGCCTGGCTGCCGCGGGTGGTCTCCGAGTGGGTGCTCGGGGTGCGGCCGACCTGGGAAGGCCTCCTCTTCGATCCCTGCCTGCCGCCGGCCTGGCGCCGCGCCGCCATGCGCCGCCCCTGGCGCGGCGCGAACCTCGCCATCGAGATCGAGCGCGAGCCGGGGCGCTGCCTGGGCGAGGTGACGGTGGAGCTCGACGGCCGGGAGCTCGAGGGGAACCTCCTCGCCCCTCTACCTGCCGGAACCGAGGCGAAGGTCAAGGTCAGATGCGGGTAGCCCCTCGCATCGTGAGGAAAAAATCTGTTCTCGCGCAGAGGCGCAGAGACGCAGAGGAAGGCGAGGAATGGGCGGGACCCGAGCTTCCCGACTGAACTGCGCCTCTGCGCGAGACTTGGCGCACCGTGTCAGCCGAGCCGGCGCATGATGGCGCGGCCCAGGAGCGCGATCGTCTCGAGATCGAGCGCTTCGACGAACAGGGCCGCCGCCTTCGGCACCTCCAGGCCAAGCGGCTATTGGGATGGAGGCGGGCCGAGATCGTCCGTGCGGCTGTCGCCTTCTCTGGCCCAGAGGGCAGCCAGGTCCCGAGCTCCGTGGATCAGGCCAAGGACGTCGACCGTCTCGCCACGGAGCTCATAGAGGAGCCGATAGCTCGCGAGGATGAGCTCTCGGACGTCCGGGTCCTCGAGCTCGGGGACGGCTCGACCACGGTAAGACAGCTCGTCGAGCGATTGCGCCCGCTCCCAGACACGGCGAGCGAAGCCGGCGGCATAGGTGGGTGAGTCCTGAGCGATGGTTTCGACCGCGCGCTCGAGGTCCTGCCAGGCGAGCTCGGTCCAGACTACTGGTCGAGCCATCGGGCCATCCGCCGCTCGACCTCCTCGGGGCCCAGCACCCGCCCCTCTTCGATGTCGCGGCGGCCACGCTCGATGTGCTGGAGCACGTAAAGATGGTACTGGACGTCTTCGAGAGAGGCGTCGTCGGGCAGCTTGGCGAGAACCCGCTCGACCTCTTGCTTCGCGGTGGGCTTTGTGGCTGGCATTGAGGAGAGTCTACCGCGGCAAGCGGGTGCGCGCGAGTTGGCGCCGGGGCGAGATAGTGCCGCCTCGTGCTCGGCGTGAAAGGTGGGTGGCACTTCCTCGCCCCGGCCTGGGAGGAGCCGGACGAGACGGTGGCCTACATCACCTGCTACGCCCCGGGGCTGCGCGAGACGGGGGGTCTACACCCAGGCCGCGGTCTGGGCGATCGCGGCGGCGGCCAAGGCGGGCCGGGGGCCGCTGGTGGCTCGCCTCCTGCCGGCGATCGATCCCACCGCGTTCTCGCGCAGAGGCGCAGAGACGCAGAGGAGGAGAGGAAGGTGATCGATGGACGCGACCCGGGAGAACCGCGGCTGCGGGGACATCGGATCCACGATGGCATCAACCGTCTCGGCCACGACCCTCCCGGCTGAGCCGCACCTTTGCAGCTCAGCGCCTCTGCGCGAGACTTGGCGCACCGTGTCAGCCGAGTCGGCGCATGATGGCGCGGCCCAGGAGCGCGAGAGTCTCGAGGTCCAGGGCCTCGACGAAGAGGGCCGCCGCCTCCGGGTTCGCCGCCAGGCAGCGCAGGGCGTGGTAGGCGGCGAGGAACGCCTCCTTCACCGGCACCAGGGCCGGGCTCGCATGGCCCAGGTGGTGGGCGCCTTCGTGGACGGGGTGGCCGAGGCCGCTCCGGGCTCGGCTCTTCCGCCGCTCGTTGAGGCCCAGGTGGTTCGGCGCGGCGAGGGCCGCCAGCGCCGCCGCGCCCGCTCCAGGAACAACGCACTGAACGCGCTCTCCCGCGGCACCGGCATGCGTCGACGATGGGGGGTGTTCGTGGGGGCGGTGGGGAGAGCTTTCGAGGAAACGGACGTGCTGCGGGTGCTACCCTTCGACTTACTCGGCATGGAGATCACTCCTCCTTGCTGGGTCAGGCCCGGGCGAGCAGCCACTCGCTCGGGCCGTTTCTGGGGTCCGGGAGGCGGCCCACCACCGGCAGGCTCCTCCGCGGGGCTTTACGCTACCCTACCGCCAAATAACGGAAAAGTCAAGCGAATGCTGTAGAGGGGCCGCTCGGCCTCCGTGATACGCCTCAGCTGGCCCGGTGCTCCTCCTCGTACTCGGAGATGAGCTCGCGAACCGCCGGGACCAGGTCGTGAGGAATGGCCATCATGGTCTCGTGGGCGCGCTCGAAAGCCGCCTCATCCTCGGCGACGGCCTCGTCTTCGCTCTGGCTCTCGTAGTGCTCGAGGACCTCGCGCACACGCTGCTCGTCCCAGCCGGGAGGGAATCGGGTCTTGGCCTTCTTCTTCATCGGCGTCTCGTCTTGCGCCGCTGGCGGCGCCGGTAGGCGACCAGGGGTTTGCCCCGCAGGTCGCAGGCGGTGATCACGAAGACGCTTCCGGGCACCGGATCGCGCGTTGTTCTTGCCGGGGCGCTCCTCGCTCGGGTCCTCGAGGACCTCCTCGACCTCCTCCTCGCTGACCCCGTGGTTGTAGATGTGAGGCTCGGCGGTCTCCGGATCCGGGTAGAAGCGCAGGTCCACACGGCCGATTCTAGCGGGTCTGGCGCACGATCTCAGCCGTCTACGATCAGCCCGCCAGCACGCCGCCGTTCGACCGGGCGACCTCCGCGTAGAACCTCGCGCTCGCCTTGGGGGTGCGGCGCTGGGTCTCGTAGTCCACGTGGACGATGCCGAAGCGCTTCGAGTAGCCGTGGGCCCATTCGAAGTTGTCGAGGAGCGACCAGACGAAGTAGCCGCGAACGTCGACCCCGGCGGCCAGGGCACGCTCGAGGGAGCGCAGGTGGTCCCAGAGGTACTCGACCCGCCGAGAGTCCTCGATCCCGGGGGATCCGGCGGGGGGCGCCATCTCCGGATCGGGGAAGGCGGCGCCGTTCTCCGTGACGTAGAGGGGGATCTCGCCGTAGCGCTCCGCCACCCACCGGAGCGTCTCCTCGAGGCCCGCCGGATAGACCTCCCAGCCGGTCTCGGTGCGGAGCGCGAGCTCCTGCGGCACGGCCCGGGCGCCCGCCCACTCCGCGGCGTCGTAGCGCACCACCGAGCGGGTGTAGTAGTTGATCCCCAACCAGTCGATGGGGACGGCGAAGTCGGCGGCCTGCCGGTCGAACGCCTCGCTCCAGGCCTCGCCGTAGATCGCCGGCAGCTCCTCCGGGTAGCGGCCGAGGAGGAGCGGGTCGAGGAAGTGGCGGTTCATGTAGGCGTCGGCCCGCGCTGCGGCCTCCCAGTCCGCCGTCCGCCTGCTCGCCGCGTGCTTCGGCTCGACGTTGACCACCACGCCGATCGCGCCCCGCACTCCCGCGGGACCGGCGGCGCGGTGGGCCTCCACCGCGCGGGCGTGGGCGTGGAGCAGGTTGTGGGCGGCGCGGGCGGCGGCGAAGGGGCAGCCGCGCCCCGGGGCGAGGGTGTCGTGGAGGTAGCCACCGTCGGCGACCACCCAGGGCTCGTTCAGGGTGGCCCAGAGAGCGACGCCGTCGATGGCGGAGAAGCAGACCTCGGCGTAGTCGGCGAA
>CAZIIB010000051.1:11164-11455 GCA_964539125.1 uncultured Thermoanaerobaculia bacterium
CCAGTGGTAGAGGGTCGCCATTGGGGTGATGCCCGCCGCGAGGAGGGCGTCGACCTGGCGCCGGTAGAAGTCGAGTCCCCGCGGCTCGACGCGGCCGGTGCCCTCGGGCAGCACCCGGGACCAGGAGATCGAGAAGCGGTAGGCGGAGAGGCCGAGCTCGGCGAGGAGCGCCACGTCCTCCTGGAAGCGCCGGTAGTGGTCGCACGCCCTGTCGCCGGTGTCGCCCCCCTCGACCCGCCCCGGCGTGTGGCTGAAGCGGTGCCAGATGCTCGGTCCGGCGCCGCCGGCGAG
>CAZIIB010000052.1:0-11305 GCA_964539125.1 uncultured Thermoanaerobaculia bacterium
TCGGGGCCGGCGAAGTAGCGGTCCACCCGCAGCCAGAGCATCTCGCGGCCGTTGGCCACCTGCTGCTTGCCCACCACCGGTATGTTGTTCTCCGCCTGGCAGGCCGCCACGCAGGCGTTGCAGCCGATGCAGCTGGCGAGATCGATGGTCATGGCCCACTGGTGGCCTTCGGCGTACGACTGGGGAGGCTGCCAGAGGGCGGGCGGTGATTCGGCCTCCGCCTGGGTCTCGGGTCCGGCGCCGGCTTCGTGCTGGAAGATCTCGGGCTCCGCGCGGTACTCGGCGAGGGTCGCCTCGCGGACCACGTCCCGCCCTTCCATGGACCAGTGCTCCTGGGTCTGTGCGAGAGCCTCGCGCCGGCCCGTCTTGGTCACCTGGACGCCGGTCGCGTAGAGCCCGGTGTGGGCGCCGCGCAGGGGGTAGGCGTCCACGCCCACGCCGGTGCCCACTCGGCCGGCCGCGGTGCGCCCGAAGCCGAGCTCGATCGCCACCGTTTTGTCGGCGGTGCCGGGCTGTACCCAGACCGGCGCCTCGATCGAGCGCTCCCCGGAGCTGAGGCGGACCACGTCGCCCGAGTCGACGCCGAGGCCGTCGGCGGTCGCCCGGGACACGAGGGCGGCGTTGCCCCACGAGATGCGGGTCAGGGGATCGGGCTGCTCCTGGAGCCAGGCGTTGTTCGCCCAGCGGCCGTCGTGGACCGACGGCGAGAGGAGGAAGACCACTTCGACGCCGCCCTGGGCCCCATCGGGGTGGGGGGCCGGCGCCGGCGGCGAGGTCTGGCCCGCGGTGCCTCCGGCGGCGGGCGTCCGCGCCGGCCCCGCCCCGGCCGGGGCGACGCCGTCGTGGAGGATCTTGCGCCACGGCGAGCCCAGCGCGATCGCCTCGGGCGCCCCGGCGCCCCAGGTCTCGCGCACCAGGTCGTAGCCGCTCTTGAACCCCTTGGGGTCGTCTGCCGCCGTCTCGCCCACGAGCATCGCCAGCACCTCGACGTCGCTCTTCGAGTCGAAGAGCGGCGCGATCAGTGGCTGGATCACGCTCGCCGTGCCGTCGGCCGAGCGGGCGTCGCCCCACGCCTCGAGGAAGTGGCACCGCGGCAGGATCCACTCGGCCCCGGCCGAGGTCTCGTTCGGCCGCGAGCTCAGGTGGACGACGTGGGGGACCTTGCGCAGGGCGTCGGCGAAGTCGAGCTCGCCCGGGGCGTCGTAGGCCGGGTTTCCGCCCAAGACGACGAGGGTCTTCACCCGGCCCGCGGCCATCTCCCGAGCGAGCGACGCCAAGTCAGCCATCCGTCCCCAGCCCACGTCGCCGAGCTCGTGGAGGGTCACGGTGGTGCCCACGGCGCCCAGCGCCTCGTGCATCCGGTGGACCAGGGCATGGACCTCCGGGGGCTGGCGCCGGCCGGCGATCACCAGGGCGTTCGGGCCGGCCTCGCGGAGGTCGTCGGCGAGGAGGGCGATCCGGGCGCGGGCCTCGGCGGGCAGCTCGGCGTCCGCCGGTCCGCCGGCCGCCTCGGACACTCCCAGCCGGCTCGCGAGCTCGGCGGCGAAGGCACCCACCTTGGAGGCGGCGAGGCGCACCCGGTGGTCGGCGTTGGCGCCGGTCACCGAGAGGGCGGGCTCGACGGCGTAGAGGCGGTTCATCCGCCCCGCCTGGTCGGGCTTGCGGCCGCCGGCGAATCCCCGTGCGTGGGCGATCGCCTCGCCCTCGGTCAGGAGCGGGTCGGCGTCGAGGGTGAGGATCGTCCGGGCGCGCTCGAAGTGGTGGACCGGACGCGCCGCCCGCCCCGTCGCCTGCTCGATGCCGGCGAACACGCTCTCCTCGCCGGCCGGCTCCCAGACGACCCAGCGGGCCGCCGGGAAGCGCTCGGTGAAGCGTGCGGCGAGGCGCGCCCTGGTGGGGGAGGCGTAGGCCTCGGAGAGCACCGCCAAGCCCTCGCCGTTCCCCGCCTCGCCCGCGACCTGGCTCCAGGACGCCTGGAAGTCCTTCCAGGTCCCCTCCTTGGGCGCCTGATCCGTCGCCGGGTCCTTGGCGGTGCCGGCGCCCGAGCGCTGGGTGACCGCGCGCACGCGGTCCGGGTCGTAGAGGTCCAGGATCGCCGCCTGCATCCAGGTCGAGGCGGCACCGCCGGAGGAGGGGTGGAGCTCGTTGCCCTCGATCTTGGTGGGCCGCCCCTCGTGGCTCTCGACCACCACCCCGAACGCGTGGGTGGCGAGCGGCATGGTGGTGGCGTAGCGCTCCGGGATGCCCACGATCCGCCCCTCGGGCGGGTGGACGTAGGGCACGATGTGCTCCACCGGACGGCGGCAGGCGGTGAGGCCGGCGAGGCCGAAGGAGGCCCCCATCAGGCCGAGCATGGTCCGGCGGCTCATGCCCTTCGGGGCCTCGGAGGCCCCCACCGGGAACTCCCGCTCGACCCAGTCGCGGCCGTCGCTCCGGGCCCCGGCGGCGATCTCGGCCCGGATCCGGTCGGAGAGGCCGGGGTCGACGCCCGGGGAGTCGAGCAGCCGCTCGACGCTTCGCCAGTACCGCTTGCCAGCCCGCTCGCCGGCTCCCTCTACCGTGTCGAGATCCGCGTCCGTCATCTTGCCTCTCAGCGGTGGCAACCGGTGCAGGCCACGGGGGGTCGGATGTGCCGCTCTTCGATGACTCGGCGGGCGTACTGCATCTGATCCGGAGGGGCCTTCCACTCCGTGTTGGTGATCTGGTCGGGCCGGCGCAGGTAGGGCGCCGGGTTGCGGTGGCACTGGAGGCACCAGCCCATGGACAGGGGCTTGGACTGGGTGATGACCTCCATCGAGCGCACGTCGCCGTGGCAGGTGGAGCAACCCACGCCCGCCCGGATGTGCATGCTGTGGTCGAAGTAGGCGTAGTCCGGCAGCTTGTGCACCCGCACCCAGCGCATGGGATCGCCGGTCGAGAAGCTCTGGCGCAGCGGCTCGAGGCTCGCCTTGTCCTGGCCCACCAGCCGGTGGCAGTTCATGCACACCTGGGTGGGCGGCACGGAGGCCACGGCGGAGACCTCGACCCCTACGTGGCAGTAGCGGCAGTCGAGCTTCATGTCACCGGCGTGGAGCTTGTGGCTGTAGGGCACGGGCTGCTCGGGCCGGTAGCCGACGTCGGTGTACCAGGGCGAGAAGTAGTACCAGACGAAGAGGGTCGCGAGCGCACCTCCCAGCACCACCCCGATGACCAGCATCAAGGGAGCCTTGTTGGCCTTCTCTGGGAAGATCTGAGCCACAGACGTCGTTCACCCGTCGTCCGCCGGCGGGCCGGGTGCTGCCTCCAGCCACCCTGGTCCCGAGTTCTTCAGAGATCGTGTTGTCGACCTACCCGTTGGAGCGGGGGTGAGGATAGCGACGGTCCTGAGGGGTGTCAAGGAGCCGTTTCGGCGGACGCGCAGGGACGGCGCTTTGCGGTTCCTCGAGCTCCGGCGGGGTCCCTGGCGGCGGCCCGCCCGCCGGGGTAGGGGCGCGCGAGCCCGGCAACCGGCTGGAGATCCCGCGGGCGGGGGGAGACAGCCCGGGCCCGGGTCCGTTCCTCGAGCCCGGTGGTATCTTTCCGGTCCGGAAAGCGACCCGAAGGAGATCGCCGGCCAGCTCCTCGAGGGCGAGGCGGAGAGCCGGGATGGCAGGAGACGCACTCCAGCTCCGCTGGGTCCCGAGGCACCGCGCAAGACCCCGCCGGACCCGAGCCCTCGATCGAAGTGAGCGACACCCCCCGAAGGCCGGCCGCCGGGACCGAGCTCAGCGGCTGGAAGCAGATCGCCTCCCACCTCGGCGTCTCTGTGCCGACGGCCCGGAAGTACCACCGGGACCTGGGCCTGCCGGTCATCGAGCGCAACGGGCGCTACTTCGCTTTCACCGGCGACCTCGACCACTGGAAGCGCGGCGCCGGGAGCGCCTCCGGGCCTCCCCGCGGAGGGGATCGGCCTCCGGTCTCACCGCTCGCCCGGCCGCCGGCTGCGGGCCCGGCCGCCGGGCGACTCGGCGCCCGCGCCCTCGCCGTCGTGCTCCTCGTCCTCCTGGCCGGCGCGTTCTTCGCGTCGCGGGTCGCACAGCGTCGTCACGGGGATCTCGCCTACGCCGTGGTCCGAGGTCATTACCTCGTGGCAACCGACGCCTCGGGGACCGAGCTCTGGCGACGGCGCTTTGCGGAGCTTGGATCGCCCCAAAGCGGCAGCTTGGCACCGCTCATCCGCGACGTCGACCACGACGGCCACAAGGAGGTGCTGCTCGACGTTTCGAACAGTCTCCCGGGAGAGTCGCGCGGTCGCCTGATCTGTCTCGATCACCACGGCAAGCTCGTCTGGCAGTTCGTCTACGGGCGCGACCTGACGGTGGCGGGACGCCACTTCGCGCGCGAGTACGTCGGCCACCACCTCCGCTGGGTCGAGAGCTCGGGGCGGTCGTGGGTCCTGGTCGACGCCCGCCAGGCCACCTGGTTCCCGACGCAGGTGGTGCTCCTCGACCCGGCCTCCGGCGCCGTCGTGAGCGAGTACTGGCACCCGGGATACCTGGCCAGCATCGCCACGGCGGATCTCGACGGGGACGGCAAGAACGAGCTGCTTCTCGGGGGCGTCAACAATCCCGGCGACGGTCCCGGGCATGCGAGCCTCGCGGTCCTCGACCTGCCGTTCGGTCCGCCTCACGGAGGCCACAACTACTTCGGTCACGGCAACGCGATCGAACGGGCCTATCTGCTGTTTCCCCGGTCCGACGTCTTCCGCATCCTGCCGGAGTTGCTCCTCGCCGAGGAGATCCGGATCCTGGGAGGGAAGATCCTTCAGGTCGGGGTCGGGGCCGCCGGCACCGAGCTCTTCTTCCGGCTCGACCCCGAGCTGAGGGTCTTGGACGTCCGACCGTCGGACTCCTTCGTCATTCTCCACGACCAGCTCTTCAGCCGCGGGCTTCTCGATCATCGCTACCAGCCGGAGGAGCGTTCCCACTGGCGGCACGTGCTGCGGCTGCCCACGGCGCCGGACGGCAACAGAGCGGGAATACGGCGCCAGCTCGAGCCGGGAGGAAAACGATAGAAAGGTAAGGAAAGCAAAGGAAAACCCGGTTGACCCAGTGCCTCGCCTCTGGTCTTCTGCCGGAAGTGCCGAGATCGCAACGATTCACTGACGCCTCGGCCCCCGACGGGGGCTGGAGCCCACTGGGAGATCCTGATGCTTCGTCCTGCAACGCTGTTACGCACCGCTCTCTTGCTTTTCATCGCCCTGGTCACGGCCCGAGTCGGCTGGGCCCAATCTTCCATCCTCTTCTCCGACTCCTTCAGTGACGGTGACGCCTCCGACTGGCAGACGTTCGCCAGCGGCTGGAGCGAGGCCGGTGGACTGCGGCTCGCCCGCAACACCGCGCCGAACCAGCCGGTGTCCTCCGTCTGGCCGCTGGGGTACGGGTGGTCGGATTATGCCGTCGAATCCGACGTCGAGGTCCTCGACAACTACGTGCCGTCGAGCTCCGCCCTCGTTTTCCGGTTCAACACGCCGTTTCCGAAGTACGACTTCTGTCGCTGCAGTCTCTTTCAAGGAGCTCCCAACATCCCCGGGCTGCCCTCCGGCAGGTACCTCCGGCTCTACTGCCCAGGCCACGACGCTGCCACGCCTTTCAACTTCGTCGTGGGCCAGTTCTATCGGCTGAGAGCGACCGCGGTCGGGCGGACGGTGACGTGCGAGGTCGTCGGTGCTCCTAGCGTGCCGCGCCTTGTAATCACCTCCGACTCGATCTCCTGCACCGGCACGGCGGGCCTGCGAAGCACCCACATCCCGAGCAACTACGACAACTTCCTGGTCACCGCCATCGACGCCCCGCCCGACCCCTCGTGCCTGGACGCGCCGATCGCCGATGCCGGACCCGACCAGACTCTCGAGGCCGGGCAGACCTGCGCGGCCCTCGCGACCTTGGACGGTTCGGGCAGCATCGGACCCCGCGGCGAGGACCTGACCTTCGAGTGGAGCAGTCCCCTGGGCAACGCCACCGGCCCCGACCCGCAATACCTGGTTCCGCTCGGGAGCTACGAGTTCGCTCTGACGGTCACTGACAGCGAGGGTCAGACGGACTCGGATACGACGAAGGTGACCGTGGTCGACAGGCAAGCTCCCACGATCCAATCCGTGGCGGCGGAGCCGTCCGCGCTCTGGCCGCCGTCTCATCGCTTGATCCCCGTCACGATCAGCGCCGTCGCCAAGGACAACTGCGACTCGAACTTGTCTTGCCACGTCGTCGGGGTCGAGAGCAACGAGCCCGCCGACGGTCTGGGTGACGGTTCCACGGCTCCAGACTGGCAGATCAGGGGACCGCTCACCGTGGCGCTACGGGCCGAGCGGAGCGGAACGGGGAGTGGCCGCGTCTACACCGTGAAGGTCGAATGCAGTGACGCCTCGGGGAACACCAGCCGGGCCGGCGTCGAGATCCGAGTGGCGCACGATCGCGGCCACTAGGCGTCCGCACCGCCGGCGGCGGTCGAAAGCCTGGCATGACTCGGGCGGCCGGGATTTCCCACCGGCCGCCCGTGAGCTGGGCGCGGGCCGGGCCGGAGGGCGCCCTCGAGCCCTACGCCGCCCCGGTGGCGCCATCCTCGGCCAGACTTTCTCGCAAGCTCCGGTGCCACCTCCACCGGGAGCGCGGCCTCGGCTCGAGGACCAGCGTCTCGGGCTCGCCGCGCAGGCGGCCGGCGGGTACGGCCGAGCAGGTGGGTAGGTCGGGATCGGAGCGCCGTAGGGTGACTGGATCCAGCCGCCGTCCTGCTTGGTGAAGCGGATCAGGCCGAGAGGAGGGCCAGACTCAGGGGGATGAGGTCGAGACGGAACTGCCTACAGGTGGAGCCGAGCCTCATGACGTACTCCTTTCAGGGTCGTCCCGGCAGGGGACGGAAGGGTGGAGAGGCACAGCGGACTCCTCGGCCGGCGAGCGGCGAGGAGGGTGGCGCGATCGCGCACTACCGAAGATGGGAAATGGGGCGCGGGCGCCTATCCGAAGGCCGGCAGCCTGGACGCGGGGTGGCTCTCGACCCCCGCCCGCGGCGCGAACCGGACCTTCCAGCCGTCCTCTTCGGCTGCGGCCCGGCGGGCGATCCTCTCGTACCAGTTGGTCACCGGCAGCGCCTCCTCGCTCACCAGCTCGTCGAAGGTCCGGCGGCAGAGCGCCCGGAAGTCCGCCGCCAGGTGACGGCGCCAGTGCGCGGCGCAAGCGGCGAGGGACTCTCGCCGGACGTTGCCCAGGGCGTAGCGGCGGGGGAACCCGTACTGCACCGGCACGAGAGTGCCGTCCGTCTCGACGATCAAAGGGGAGAGCTGCGAGCCGAGCGGCGCCGGGCCTTCGCCCGGGGTCTCCGGCGCGGCGAAGGCCCGAGAGGGCTCGGCGCGGAGCACTTCGCGGTCGGCGAGATCGAGGTGCACGCGGAGCCGCTCGCCCATCGAGGCCTGGAGCTCGAGCGCGGCGACGTAGGCCCAGGCCGCCTCGGTGGCGTCGGGGCGCTCGTCCGCCAGGTTCTCCCGCGCCCGGCCGGCGAGCTCCAAGGGATGGATCTGGAGGAGGCTCGCGCCCTGCTCCAGGCAGAAGCGGGCGACCCAATCGAGCTCGTCCAGGTTGTACTGGGTGAGGGTGAAGATGAACCCGAAGGGGATGCCGGCGCGCCGCACACCGTCGAGCCGGGAGACCATGGTCTCGAAGGCGCGGGAGGAGGCGCGCAGGCGGTTGTGGGACTCGGGGACGCCGTCGAGGCTGATGGCCAGGAGGTCGGCCGCACCGGCGAGCACGTCCACCCGGCGCTCGTCGAGCAGCATGCCGTTGCTGGTGACGGTGGTGGTCAGGCCGAGTGCCTTGGCGTGCTCCAGGACCTCGCGGAGCGCGGGGTAGAGGAGCGGCTCGCCGCCCGAGAACCCCACCACCGTATAGCCCTCGTCGCGGGCGCCGGTGAGCAGACGCCGCACGACCTCCGGCTCGAGGCGAGCCTCCTCCTCGGGACCCGAGGAGGAGTAGCAGTGAAGACAGCGCAGGTTGCAGCGCCGCGTCGGGTGGACCTGCAGGATCCTGAACCGGCCGGTCGGCCCGACGGCGTCCCCGGCCCGGCTAGCCACCGTGACCCAGGTTCTGGAAGCGGAGCCGGAAGACTTCCGGGAACGGAATGCCGTACGGAAAGATCTCGATCCCGACCCGGGTGCCGAGCTTCGTGCTGAGCAGCTCGGTCGCCTTGCCCAGGCGCTGGGCGTCCACCTCGACCGTGCCTGCGAAGGCATCCGGCTGGGGCTGGCCCTTGCACTCCCAGTCGATGAGCTTGAAGTCGTTCTCCCGCAGAACCTCGATCACCTGCTCGAGCTGCGCCTCATCGAAGGAGCAACGGGCGCCGATCCGGCTTCTGAGCTTGTCCGATCCACGTGTCGCCATGCGATCTCCTCTCCTGTGCCCCGGAGGGCGGGTTCGGCGGCCGGTCGCCGGCCGCGGCTTGACCATGTGGGGAGAGGAACGAAGGTGGCAGAGGATCTTCCTCACTCGGGGGCGGACGGACTCGGCGGGACAGGGACGAGGTGCTGGCCTCCCGCCTCAGCGCAGGGTCTCGAGGGGGTCGACGCGGGCGGCGCGCCGCGCCGGGAGCCAGCTCGCTGCGAGGGCGAGGAGCGCGGCGCCCGCGCCTCCGGCCGCGAAGGTCACCGGGTCGAGGGGGGCGACGCCGTAGAGCAGCGCCGCCATCAGCCGGGTGAGCGCGAAGGCCGCCACCAGCCCGACCCCGACGCCTCCGGCGGCGAGCGCCAGGCCGTGGTTGAGCACCAGGCGGTGGACGTCGCCGCGCTGGGCGCCGAGGGCCATCCGCACCCCGATCTCCCGGCTCCGCTGAGCGACCACGTACGAGGTCACGCCGTAGATCCCCACCCCGCCGAGGAGCAGGGCCGTGACCGCGGCGATGGCGAGCATCACCAGGGTGAAGGAGGTCCGCGCCATGGAGCGGGAGAGGATCTCGTCGAGGGTCCGGACGTTGGCGACCGGCAGGCGCGGGTCCACCGACCAGACCACGGAGCGGGCCTCGTCCAGGAGGCTGGCCGAGCCGGCGCGCGGCGAGCGGAGCACGAAAGCCATGGAGCGCGGGACGAAGAGATCTTCGGTCCAGAAGTGGGCGATGGCCATGGGCCAGTAGACGACCGTCACCGCGTCGTGGTCGACGCCGTTGTCGCGGACGTCGCCGACCACCCCGACGATCTCGCGCCAGGGCGAGCCCGGGTTGACCCGGATCCGCTTGCCCACGGCCGTCGCCGGGTCGCTCCAGAACTCGCGCGCGAAGTTGGCGGTGACCACGGCGACGTTGCGGCGCTCGTGGATGTCCGCCCACGAGATCTCGCGGCCGGCGAGCAGCGGGTTGCCCATGGTCGCGAAGTAGCCGGGCGAGATCCACTTGTAGCGGCGGAGCGGCGGGATCTGCCCCTCCGGGAGCGGATGGTCTTCGACGAAGATCGGGTCGTTCGAGTCCCACCCGTCCATGGTGACCGAGGAGCTCATCGCCGCCGAAACCACGCCGGGCAGGTGGCGGAGCTTCTCCAGGATCCGCTCGTGCATGAGCGCGACCTCGGCCGGGGACTTGACCTCGGCCTCGGGGATCGGGGCGCGCAGGGTGAGGACGTGCTGGGGATCGGTGAACCCGGGGCGGACGTCGCGCAGAGAGAGGAAGCTGCGCACCATCAGGCCCGCGCCGATCATGAGCACCAGGGCCAGGGCGACCTGGGCCGCCACCAGGAGGTCTCGGGCGCGGCGGCTGCGGGTGCCCCCGGTGCCGGAGCGACCCTCCTCCTTGAGGGCCGCCACCATGTCGGCCAGCTTGAGGCGCGCGACCGGGAGAAGGCCGAAGAGCAGAGGCGCCGCCACCGAGACGGCGAGGGCGAAGGCGAGGACCGTCGGGTCGAGAGTGATCTCGTCGAGCCGGGGCAGGCCCTGGGGAGCGAGCGCCACGAGCAGCCGGAGCGCGGCCGCTGCGAGGCCCACTCCGGCGACGCCGCCGCCGAGGCCGAGGATCAGGCTCTCGAGGAGGAGCTCACGGGAGAGGCGCCGGCGGTCGGCGCCCAGGGCGGCGCGAACTGCGAGCTGCTGGTGGCGCGACTCGGCGCGCACCAGGAGGAGGTTGGCGACGTTGGCGCAGGCCACGAGAAGCACGATCCCGACGGTGCCGAAGAGCACCCAGAGGGCCTTGCCCACGTCGCCCACCACGTCCTGCTTCAGGGGGTGGATGTCGGGGCCCAGGCGCGCCTGCTTCACCATCTCCTTGCTGAAACCGGGAGGCATCGGGAAGCGATCCAGGGCCATGGGGATCATGCGGGCCACGTCCGCGTTCGCCCGCTCCAGGGTCACCCCGTCGCGCAGCCTCGCCACCCCCTGGTAGCTGAAGTTGCCGAAGAGCAACTCCTTGGGGTCGAGGCGGAAGGGGAGGTAGAGGTCGGGGTGGTAGTCGAGGAAGTGGGTGTCGGCCGGCAGGACGCCGACGATGGTATGCGGCGTGCCGTCGACGGTCAGGGCTTGACCCACGGCTCCCGGGTCGCCGCCGAAGTGGCGCCGCCAGTAGCCGTAGGAGAGCACCACGGTCTCCGGTGTGCCGGGTGAGTCGTCCTCGTGGGTGAAGACGCGCCCGAGGAGGGGCTTGATCCCGAGCAGCGGCAGAGTGCCGTCGGTCACCTGCATGGCCGGGAGCTCTTCCGGCTCGCTCTTGCCCGTCACCGTGGCCAGGGTGTTGTCCCACATGCCGGTGTCGACGAAGGTCTGGTTCTCCTCCCGGTAGGTGAGGTAGAGGGCGGGGGCCTGGTTCACCTGGTCCCATCCCAACCCCGGGGCTTTGTGCCAGACGCCCACCAGCCGGTCGGGCTGCTCGAAGGGCAGGGGCTTCAGGAGCACGCCGTGGACCACGCTGAAGACGGCGACGGTGGCTCCGATGCCCAGGGCCAGGGTGATCACGGAGGTGAGGGTGAAGGCGGGCGCGCGTCCGAGGCTCCGCAGGCCGTAGCGGAGCTGCTTGAGCAGGAGGTCCATGGGGTTCCCCTTCGTCGTCGACGGTTCGACCCGGCCCCCGGGACGGACCGGTATCGAGCCTTACGTCGCGACGAGGAGGGAAGTTACAGGGGGTGGAGCGTACGGCGCGGAGTCCGCGAGCCACGGGCGAAGAGTCGCAGGGCGCGGTCCGGGCCCGCCGTCAGATCCGGGCCTGGAGGGTGTAGAGCTTGCGGTAGCGGCCGCCGGCCTCCATCAGCTCGTCGTGGCTGCCGCGCTCGACGATCTCGCCCTTCTCGATCACCAGGATCAGGTCCGCCCGCCGGATGGTGGAGAGGCGG
>CAZIIB010000053.1:0-11221 GCA_964539125.1 uncultured Thermoanaerobaculia bacterium
CGCCGCCCGCGAAGGCCACGCCGGTCATCACGTCGAAGCCGATCCACAGGCCCCAGGGGAACTGCTGGCTCAGGTTGGTGACCGCGCCGAGGCCGTAGATGAACCGGTAGGTGAGGATCACCGCCGCCGCGGCCATGAGGACACCGGTGATGACGTTGAAGGGCGTCAGGATCTTGCCCTTCGGCCGCAGCTCGCGGCGCAGGAACGCCCACAGGCTGCCCGCGGGGCGGGGTGGCAACGTCGCGGTATGGAGGCCGTTCATGTCACACCTCCCCCGCCGCAGCGGCCGCGCCCACCACGTCGGGGGCCGGGGCTTCTTCGCGGGCTCCCGCGGTGCGCAGCGCCAGCATCATCGCCGGCCAGGCGATGAGCACCAGCGGCACCGCGGTCAGGAAGTCGCGGGTCATCTCGGGGAAGGCCTCCTCACCCAGGTCGGTGCGGAAGCCCAGCTCCTCGAACGGCACCTTGGACAGGTAGAGCACGCTCGTGCCGCCGACCTCGCGCTCACCGTAGATCTTGGGCACGTAGTCGTCCGGATTCTCGACGATCCGCTGGTGGGCGATCCGCAGCAGCTCGTCCCGGGTGCCGAAGGTGAGCGCTTCGTTGGGGCAGTTCTCGACGCACGCCGGCAGCTTGCCGTCCTTGACCCTCTCGAAGCACATCTGGCACTTGCGGATCCGAGGCACCGCGCTGTGGTACTCGAACTTCGGTACGTCGAAAGGGCAAGAGAGCATGCAGTAGCGGCAGCCCATGCACTTCGACGCCGTCCAGGCCACCGGACCCTCTTCCGTCTTGTGCATCGCGCGGGTCAGGCAGCCGGCGGCGCACGCCGGGAGCAGGCAGTGCATGCACTGGCGCTTGACGAACACCTCGCCCTTGCTGGTCACGTAGCGGTTGACCGCCGTGAACTGGTTCTCGGAGGTGAAGCGTTCCTTCTCATAGGAGAAGTCGTCGCTCCAGTCGGGCGCCGGCAGGCCGTTGGCCTCCGCGCACGCCTCCTCGCAGGTCCGGCAACCGACGCAGCGGGTGGTGTCCACCAGGACGCCGTGCTGCGCGCCGGGATCGACGGTCGCGGCCCGGGCCCGCCGTGGGGCGAGCGCCAGACCGCCGGCCGCGCCGGCGAGCTTGAAGAGACTCCTTCGATCGAGATCCATGGTCATCCCCTCCCGTTCTCAGAGGATCGCGGCGCGACGGCGCCGCCTCAGAACCGGCCCCCACCGAAGAACTCTTCGGTCAGCCGCGTCCAGTGAACGTCGTCGATGTGCTCGTGGAGCGAGCCGACCAACATCCCGCCATCCGGCAGGGAGGGCGCCAGCTCGCCGGGGACCAGCCTGGAGATCAGGCGGTCGACCTCGCGCCGGAACCAGGCGCGCGCCTCCGCTCCCCGGTAGAGCTCGGCGCGCTCCGCGGGGATCGTGTCGCTCTGAACCCGGGCCAGCCAGCCGTCCCCGAAGGGCGAGCGGTTGATCAGCTCGGGGTCTGCGACGAGCGCTTCGTTGGCCGCGAGCACCCGGCCGGAGACCGGCGAGAGGATCTCCAGGATCCGCCCCCTCCGGCGCAGCCGGGCGAGCACCTCACCTTGGTGAAGCTCGCGTCCCGGCTTCGGCAGCTCGACCTCGTCGAGGGGGCCGAGCGCCGCCTGGACCAGGTCGTCCGCTCCGAGGGTGGCCTCGTCGCCTTCGAGCCGGGCCCAGGTGTGGGCGGGGTGATGGGCGAGGCCGTTGGCGAGCCGCAGGCCGTTGTACGACACCTCGGGCTCGGCGCGCACCGTGAGCCAGGCCCGGAAGCCGGGGCTCACGGCGTACGCCACCAGGCCCGCCACGACCACGCCGGCGGCGGCGCCCAGGAGCACGAAGCGACCGACGAGAACGAGGATGGCCAGGACCGGCAGGGCGATCAAGATCACACCCATCCACCCGCCGAGACGGAGCCAGTCCTTGTACCGCGCTTCCCGCGTCACTGACTGTTTCATGGCAACCTCCCCGGGCCGTTTCGGTGGCCCTGACCGGTGGCACTGCAAGGCCGGGGCCACACTGGAGCATTGATCGTAACTTGTTGACCTACCTTGGTTTATTGTCGGCAAGTCGCCGGATCGTTGAGGGGTTCCCCACCCGGAGTGTCGACGATCTCAACGCGGCTGTTGAGAGGTTCAACAGCGACCTCACCCGAGGAGGTCGCGAACCAGCTCGAGGTAGTGACCGGGGCCGAGGATGGCCCGCAGGTCGGTCAGCACCTGCCCGCCGTCGGCCAGGGTGGCGCCGGCGACTTCGCTGCCTTCGAGGAGGTAGAGGGCGGCGCGTCGGCGGAAGCGCCGGAGGTCGAGGCGCCACCGCTCGGCCGCCTCGGCGGCGTTCACGAGGCCGTCGTCGCCGCCGGTCGCGTCGGCCTCCTCCAGCTCCACGAGCCAGCCGTCGTCGTACGGCGACTCGACGAGGGGCGAGGCGTCCGCCTCGAGCGCCGGGTTACGGGTGGCCAGCCGGCCGGCCACCGGCGTGGCGACCGGCAGATGGCCGCCCGGGAGCTCCAGCTCGCAGACGAGGGCGCCGGCGGCGAGCGGCCCCTCCGGGGCCCGCCAGACGACCGCCGTGATCGGCCAGGCGAGGGCGACGGCGAAGGCGTCGAGCCCGAGGCGGACCCGCTCGGCGTCCCCCCTCTGGATCCACACGTGGCCGCGGCCGTAGAGGCGATCGCCGGGAGCGTCGAAGGGCGAGGTGGCGGGGGGGTTCAGGGGCGAGCCGGCTGGCCGGCTCGCGCCGCGCAACGCCGCGTCCAGCGGGCAGGCGTCGCAGTCGAAGTCCCGGTCGCACAGGCGATAGGCGAGGAGGCCCGCGCTCATCCAGAGGCAGGGCTCGCTCGCTCTGGAAAGGGGCCGGGAAGGGATCGGTCGCGCTCGGTGGCGGGGCCCGCGTTCTCCCTCCATGGGACACCTCCTGCTCGGGGTGGCCCGGCTCGCCCGGCCCGGTCGGATCCGACCGGATCCGGCGTCGGGGGCGGGGTCGCCAGGCCGCCTGCCGTCGGAGGCTGCTGCAAGACGAGCACCAGGGGCCCGCCGCCGGGGTGTGCCGGGGCCGAAGAGCCCGTCCCGCCCGCTTCGCGGCGCGCCGGGGGGCCGGCGGACGGGGTGCCCCGCATTCCGGCCAGGCGTTGAGATCCTCAACGCCGCGGTGAAAAAACCAACGGTTTCGTGCTATTCTTGGCCCGGCCCCTCCTCCCCCGGTTTCAGGAGTGGCGCCATGTTCAGGATGTTCGCGGCGGTCTCCCGCTCGCTGAGCGCCCGCCTTCTCGTTCCTCTCCTCCTCACCGTCGTCGCCGTCCTCACCCTCTATGCGGTGGTGAGCTTCCGCTCGACCCGCGCCCGCCTGACCACCCTGGTCGGCGACGGCGCCGAGCGCTGCAGCAGCCTGATCCTCGGAGCGACCCACGACAACATGCTGCTCAACCGCAAGGACCACGTGCAGCGCACCATCGAACGGCTGTCGCGGGGCCCCGGGGTCGAGGCGATCCGGGTCTACGACACCCGCGGCTGGGTGGCGCTGTCGGACCGCGGGTCGGAAGTCGGCGCGCAGGTGGCGGTGACCGCCGACCCGTGCCGGAGCTGCCACGGTCGGGCCGGGCGCCTGCCCACCAAGGTGATCGCCCGCGCGGTCAGCCGCCCGCCGGCCCCGCGCCCGGTGCTCCGCCACCTCTCGGTGATCCCCAACGAGGCGCTGTGCGCCGCCTCCGGGTGCCACGCCAGGCCGGTCGAGCAGCCGATCCTGGGGATCCTGGAGGTCGAGATGTCCATGGGTCCGCTGGACGAGGCGGTGGCGACCGGCCGGCGCCAGACGGCGTGGGCGGGCCTCGCCCTCATGCTCCTGACCGGCGCGGTCACCGGCCTGGTGGTCAACCGGCTGGTCCATCGGCCGGTGAGCCTGCTCCGCACCGGCACCGAGCGGATCGCCCACGGCGGCCTCGACACCCGCATCGAGGTGCCCGGCCACCACGAGCTCGCCGAGCTGGCCGAGGCGTTCAACCGCATGACCGCGGACCTCAAGGCGGCCCGCCTCGAGGTGACGACCTGGTCCGAGCGGCTCGAGGAGAAGGTGGTGGAGAAGACCGAAGAGCTCCAGCGGGCCCAGCGCCAGGTGCTCCACATGGAGAAGATGGCCTCGCTGGGCAAGCTGGCGGCGACCGTCGCCCACGAGCTCAACAACCCGCTGTCGGGGATCCTCACCTACGCCCGCCTGGTCGAGCGCGAGCTCGGGCGCGGCGAGCTCAGCGCCGACGAGCGCGGCGAGCTCGCCGAGTACCTGCGGCTGATGGAGGTCGAGTGCGGGCGCTGCGGCGACATCGTCAAGAACCTGCTCCTCTTCGCCCGCCGGCCGGGCGGCGCCGAGATGGCCCCGGTGGACGTCAACGAGGTGGTCGACCGGAGCCTCAAGCTCATCCGGCACCACCTCGAGATCAGCAATGTCCAGCTGCGCAAGGAACCGCTGGCCGGCGACCCGATCGTCCAGGCGGACGTCGGCGAGCTCGAGCAGGCGCTGGTGGCCCTGTTCGTCAACGCGGTCGAGGCCATGAGCGGCCCCGGGCTCGAGGACGGCGAGCTCACGGTGCGCCTCGCCGGCGACGAGCACCGGGTGCGGATCGACATCTCGGACACCGGCGTGGGCATCCACCCGGAGGTCCTGCCCCACATCTTCGAGCCGTTCTTCTCCACCAAGCACAAGGAGAGCGGCGTAGGGCTCGGCCTGGCGGTGGTCTACGGCATCGTCGAACGCCACGGCGGAACGATCGAGGTCGAGTCCGAGCCCGGCCGCGGCACCACCTTCCACCTGACTCTTCCCCGGCACCCGGCGCCGGCGGCCCCGACCGCCTGAGGTGCAGGAGGCAGCGATGACGACATCCGAGCGAGCGGCCAAACCCACCCACCCGACGACCGACCTGGGCACGCTCTTGGTGGTCGACGACGAGCACGCGGTGCGCCACTCCCTGTCCAACTGGTTCCGCAAGGACGGCTACCCGGTGGAGACGGCGGAGAACGCCACCGAGGCCCTGCGGTGGCTCCAGAAGCAGCGCTTCGACGTGGTGCTGCTCGACATCAAGATGCCGGGCATGGACGGCATGGAGCTGCTCGAGCACGTGCGCAAGATCGACGAGGGCATCGCGGTGATCATGATCACCGCCTTCGCTTCGGTGGAGACGGCGGTCGAGTCGCTCAAGCTCGGGGCCTTCGACTACGTGACCAAGCCGATCGACCCGGACGAGCTGAGCCACCTGGTGCGCCGGGCGATGGAGACCCGGCGCCTGGCCGAGGAGAACGTCCAGCTGCGCGAGACGATCGACGGCATGGTGGGCGCCGACACGATCGTCGGCGAGAGCCCGGCGATCCGCAGCGTCCTCGAGCTCATCCAGCACGTGGCCGACACCGACGCCACGGTCCTCATCCGCGGCGAGAGCGGCACCGGCAAGGAGCTCATCGCCCGGGCGATCCACGCCAACAGCCGCCGGCGCTACTTCCCGATCGTGCCGGTCAACTGCGGCGCGCTGCCCGAGACCCTGCTCGAGAGCGAGCTCTTCGGCCACGAGCGCGGCGCGTTCACCGGCGCCCAGTACCGCCGCAAGGGCAAGATCGAGATGGCCGACGGCGGCTCGCTCTTCCTCGACGAGGTGGGTGCGATCAGCCCCAAGATGCAGGTCGACCTGCTCCGCGTGCTCGAGACCAAGGAGGTCACGCGGATCGGCGGCAGCCACCCGCTCAAGGTGGACTTCCGGGTGATCTGCGCCACCAACGAGGACCTGGAAAAGGCGGTCGAGGAGGGGCGCTTCCGGGAGGACTTCTACTATCGTCTGAACGTGTTCACGATCGAGGCGCCGCCGCTGCGGGCCCGCAAGTCCGACGTCCCACTGCTCGCCAACCACTTCCTGCGCCGCCTCTCGCGCCAGATGGACAAGCACATCACCGAGATCCGTCCCGACGCCATGGAGCTCCTCGTGGCCTACGACTGGCCGGGCAACGTGCGCGAGCTGGCCAACGCCATCGAGCGGGCGGTGGTGGTGGGCAAGCCCCCCGCGATCCGCCCCGAGGACCTGCCGGTGCGCCCCTCTCGACCGTCGCCGGTGGGGAGCGAGGAGTCCTTGGCCGACGTCGAGAAGCGCCACGTGGCGGCGGTGCTCGAGCACACGGGCTGGAACATCACCCGCGCTGCCGAGATCCTTCAGGTGGACAGGGTGACCGTGTACAACAAGATCAAGAAGTACGACCTGCGCCGCGAGGAAGCCGTCGCCCTCCACACCGCGGAGGCGCCCCGTTGAGCCCGGAGGGACCGTGACCGCGCCCGGCCCGCTCCGGCTGGTGCCGATCTACTGCGGCGAGCGATCAGGCCTGATCGACCCCCTGGCCTGCGAGCTCACCGAGACCTTCCGGGTCGAGGTCGAGGTGCGCCCCCCGGCCTTCGATCCGGAGGTGGCGTTCGACTCCTCCCGCGGGCAGTACAACTCGCGGATCCTTCTCGGCCAGCTGTTGAAGCAGTCGCGGGGCGGCCGCGTGCTCGGGGTGACCAACGTGGACCTGTTCATCCCGGTGCTCACCTACGTCTTCGGCGAGGCCCAGCTCGACGGGCCGGCGGCGGTGGTCTCGAGCCACCGGCTGGACGACCGGCTCTACGGCCTGCCCGAGAACCGCCATCTGCTGTTCGAACGGCTGATCAAGGAGGCGATCCACGAGCTCGGCCACACCTACGGCCTGATCCACTGCCCGGACGGACGGTGCGTGATGGCGAGCTCGACCTACGTCGAGGAGATCGACCTGAAGTCGGAGCGGTTCTGCGACCGCTGCCTGGAGAAGGTGCGCGAGGCGGCGGAGCCACCGGCGAGGACGGCCGCGAGGCTCTGACGGAGAGCTGGTCGGCGGAAACGGGTCCCGGCGAGGGCCCTCGCCGGGAGGAGACCGACCCGCTGCGGGGCGGGGGCGTCCCCTTCCCCGACCACCGCGTTTCGCGCTGCGGTGCCCCGGGGCGAGAAGGGGATCGAGGGGTCGTGGGGGGGAGGCGGCAGCTCTCTGCGCTGGTCGCGGCCCGGGCCGGCCTCGCCAACCCCGGCTCTCGTGGGAGGGGGTCCTACCTGGCCGGAGTCGAGGTCGCCGAGGCGTCCTCGACCCGGGTTAGAGACTGCGCTTCTTTCCTCTGATGTTCCGGCGGCTTCCCTTGGGCTTCGAGCGCCGCTCACCGCCACCGCCACCGCCACCACCCGAACCGAACGGCGGGAAGTCGCCTCCGGAAAAGCTCGGGGGCCGGCGCGGCGGACGGTCCTGGGCCTCGGTGACCCGGAGCTGCCGGCCGCCCAGCTCTTGCCCGTCGAGCTCCTCGATCGCCTTGGCGGCGGCCGACTCCTCCGTGTACTCGACGAAGGCGAACCCCCGCGGCCGGCCGCTGTTGCGGTCGGTGGGGATGAAGACCTCGACGATGTCGCCCGCCTGGGAGAACAGAGCCTCGATCTCGCTCTGGGTGGTGCTGAAGTTCAAGTTTCCGACGAATACCTTGGCGCTGATGACGGCCTCCTAGCCTGGGTGATGCGCACGATCCATAGATGCTCCGGTGAAGCCGGGCGTCCAGCCACGGCGAGCCATCGGGACGCTAGCAGGAAGGCCGCGCTCCCGTCAAACGCCGCTCAGCCGGCCCGATGCCCTTCCTGAGCTATACTTCACCTCATCCAGACCGGTCAGGGCTTCTTGGACTCACGACGCTCCGGCGAGCGGAGGGCTCACGGGTTTGTCCATGTCGATCAGCGAGCAGGTGTCGGCGCGGCTTGCGCCCTACCTGGGTGAGTTCAACGCCCAGGTCTGGGTCAAGACCGTGGCCGAGAGAAAGCTCGGCGTGCCGGCGGAGGGCCTGACGCTCGAGCACATCTCCCGGTTGGTCGAGGGGCTTCGCCCCTCGCTCAATACGTTCATGGGCCGCGCCGCGGCCGCCCAGCTCCTGAAGAAGATCGGACGCGAGGTGCACTGAATGCGGATCCGACGCTTGACTCTCTTCCCGCTCCTCTACGCCGTCGTCTTCGTCGGCGTCGCCCTGTGGCTCTCGGGCGGCGACGCCCTGCGCCCGTTCGTCCGCGGCCAGCTCATCCTGGTGCGCCTCCTCGCCATCGCCGGCTGCTTCGCCGCCGTCTCCGCCTTCGAGCGGGGCGACCACCTGCGCCGGGCCTGGCTCCTGCTCGGCGTCTCGACGATCCTGGTGCTCGCCCGGGACCTCCTGCGTCTGCCCCCTTTCGCACTTCCGGGAAGCGGCGTCAGCGCCGGCGCCCTCGTGGTGAGCGGCCTGGGCGTGCTGAGCAACGTCGGGCTGCTCGCGGGCATCTGGCTCCTCGCCCGGGCCTGGCGGGTGGCGGCCATCTCCCTGCCCGTGGGGCGGGGCGGCGTCGTCGGGGTCACGCTGGTCGCCGCGGTCCTGGCCCTCCTCGTGGCCGGCCCGAGCGCACTTCAGCACGCACGGGAGGTGGCGGCCGGCGACCTGAGCGCCCTGATCCTCCTGGTCTCGGCGGTGGTGGACATCCTCTCGCTGTTGCTCCTCGCGCCGCTCTTCCTCACCACCCTGGCGCTGCGCGGCGGCCTCTTCGCCTGGCCCTGGGGGCTGGTGACGGCGAGCGTCCTCGCCTGGCTGCTCTACGACGGGGCCGCGGCGGTGGCCCCCAGCCTCGCGCCGGGCGGCTTTCCCCTGCCCGACGTCTTCCGAGGCCTGGCGGAGAACTTCGTCTTCGTCGCCGGCCTGGCCCAGAAGCGGGCGGTCGACCAGGTCCGCAGGACGGCGTGAGCCCGGCCGGGGAGAGGGCCGCCAAGGCCGAGCTCCGGGAGGCGATGAGCCGGCGCCTGGCCGGGCTCGACCCGGCCGAGGCCGCCCGGAGCGCCGCGCGGGCCGCCGCGCGGGTCCTCGAGCTGCCGGAGGTCTCCGCCGCCCGCCGGCTCCTCGCCTGCCTGTCGTTCGGGACCGAGATCGACACCTGGCCGCTCGTCGAGCGCCTTCTGGCCGAGGGCCGCGAGCTCTTCGTGCCGCGGGCCGAGCCGCGCGACGGCCAGCTCCACGTTCACCCCTATCCGTGCGAGCTCAGGACGCTCGACTTCGGGCTCCGGCAGCCGCCGCGCGGCACCCCCGAGATCCCGCGCGATGAGGTGGCGACCCTCGACGCCGTCCTGGTCCTGGGGCTGGCCTTCGACCGGCGCGGCTACCGCCTGGGCCACGGCAGCGGCTACTTCGACCGGTTCCTCGCCGGCCTCCCGGTCGCGTCGATCGGCATCGCCCACCCCGTTCAGCTCGTCGAGCGGCTGCCGGCGGAGCCCCACGACGTGCCGATGACGGCGGTGGTGACCGCCGATGAGGTAGTGCGCCCTACTCATCCTTCCAGATCCTAATCTCGAAGCGCCCCTCCGAGGTGGCGGCGCCCCGGAACATGCCGGTGGTGTTGTACTCCCAGACGATCTGGCCGTCCTTGCCCACCCCGATCACCCCGCCGTCGCCCGGCTTGAGCCGGTGCTCGAGCACCTCCTTGGCCGCCTGGTCGCAGGTCATCCCCCGGTACTCGACCAGGGCGGCGATGGTGCGAGTCACCGTGTTCTTGATGTACTCCTCACCCTTGCCCGTGCCCGAGAGGGCGCAGCTGTCGTTGTCGGCATAGGTGCCGGCGCCGATCACCGGCACGTCACCGATCCGCCCGAAGCGCTTGTTGGTCAGGCCGCCGGTGGAGGTGGCGGCCGCCAGGTTGCCGTGGGTGTCGAGGGCCGCCGCGCCCACGGTGCCGAACTCGCTCGACCACTTGCCGGTCTTCTTCTCGCGCTCGAGAGCGTCCTGGAGCTGCTGGTAGCGCCGGGCGGTGTCGTAATAGGAGTTCGGGACCCGCTCGACCCCCACCTGGTCCGCGAACGCCTCGGCGCCGGCATAGCCCAGGAAGACGTGGGGGGAGCGCTCCATCACCAGGCGGGCGAGCTCGATCGGGTTCTTGACCGTCTCGATGCCGGTGACGGCGCCCGCCGAGCGGTCGCGGCCGTCCATGATGGCGGCGTCCAGCTCGTGGGTCCCCTCGTGGGTGTAGACGGCCCCCTTGCCGGCGTTGAACAGGGAGTTGTCCTCGAGGGTCACGAGCACCCGCTCGACGGCGTCGAGGGAGGTGCCGCCCGAGGCGAGCACCTCTCTGCCGGCGGCCAGCGCCTGCTTCATGCCGTCGACGTAGGCGGCGCGCTGCTCGGCGGGCATGTCCCGGGGGATGACGCCGGCTCCGCCGTGGATCGCCAGGGCCCAGCGGGCGGGAGAGGACGTCGCGGATCGGGCCGCCGGCGGCTGGCCGCTCGCGGGGCCGGCGAGGAGGACGGCGAAGACGGAGACCAGGGCGAGGAACCTCGGGAAGCGGGCCATGAAGCCACGCTACCACCGCCGCGGGCGCGTGAGCTGGTGCGCCGCTGCCCGGTGAGGTAGGCTCCGGCGGCCCCCCGCCATGACCGACGCCCACCACGACCCACAGGACACCGAGCAGGCCCGGCCGGGCGGGCGACACCTCGCGGTCCTCTCCCTGGCCGCCCTGGGGGTGGTCTACGGCGACATCGGCACTAGCCCCCTCTACGCCATCCGCGAGTGCTTCTACGGCGAGCATGCCGTGCCGGTGGCGCCGGAGAACGTCCTGGGCGTCCTCTCGCTCATCCTCTGGTCGCTGATCCTGGTCATCTCCACCAAGTACCTGGCCTTCATCCTGCGGGCCGACAACCGGGGCGAAGGGGGGATCCTGGCCCTCATGGCCCTGATCCACCCGGAGCACAGCCCGGCGAAGGTCCGCCCCCGCGGGCAGTGGCTGCTCATCGCCCTGGGCCTCTTCGGGGCCGCGCTGCTCTACGGCGACGGCATGATCACGCCGGCGATCTCGGTGCTGAGCGCCGTCGAGGGGCTGGAGGTGGCGACCCCGATCTTCGAGCCCTACGTCATCCCGCTGACCGTGGGCATCCTGATCGGCCTGTTCCTCTTCCAGCGCCGGGGCACGGCGGGGGTCGGGGCGGTCTTCGGGCCGGTGACCCTGGTCTGGTTCGCCACCCTCGCGGGGCTCGGCATCGCCGGCATCGCCAAGCAGCCGGCGGTGCTCGCCGCGGTCAATCCCCTCCACGCCCTGGCGTTCTTCGTGCACAACGGGCTGCGGGGGTTCCTGGTCCTGGGCGCGGTCTTCCTGGTGGTCACCGGCGGCGAGGCCCTGTACGCGGACATGGGCCACT